>NZ_JAUBQR010000361.1:0-3508 GCF_036701385.1 Microcoleus sp. Pol12B4
TTATTAACGGTGTTGTTAACGTTTGTAAAGGGGTTTAGCGACAGTTAAACTGATGACTGCGATTAGGAAAGCTGATGTAAGGAGAGAGATGGCCGTAGCTTGCGGGGCCCGACGCCATCGCCAGGGGTTTTGTTAAGAAAGTTGAGGGTTTTGCTTTCTGTGGGTCAGCTCGTGATACCTTTCTAAAACCTGAAAGCGGGAAAGTCCGGTGCAATTCCGGCGCTGTGCCGCAACTGTAAAAGTCAGAATGCCGATTTCGGGGGCGCTTTGTGGGCGTTTACTTTTGGATTCCCTGCGTAGCACGGGGAGGAGATTATTTGTTAGCTTTGACTGATTTGCCGACTTGTCCGGGTTTATTTTACGGTTCCCAAGCCCGAGACGGAGTTTTATCGAGAATGCGGATTCCGGGGGGAATTTTAAACGCGCAGCAGTGTCGGACGATCGCCGATTTGGCCGATCAATACAGTACCGGCTGTTTGCAAGTGACAAATCGGGCAAATTTGCAAATCCGAGAAGTGAACTCGGAAATTGCCCCCGAAGTCTGGAACCGCTTGCAGGAATTGGGGATAGCGTCTCGCCGCGTTGAAGTTGACCCGATTCGCAATATTATGGCAAGCCCGACAGCAGGGATCGATCGCCAGCAGTTACTGGATACTCGCCCGCTAGTCAAAGCTTGGGATGATTATCTGCAAACACATCCCGAATTGTCGGAACTTTCGCCTAAGTTCAGTATTGGCTTCGACGGCGGGGAATCGGTTTCGATCCAGGCTTTACGCAACGATATTTTATTAGCTGCTGAAGGGCGTTCAACCCAGTCAGAAATCCTTTTTCGGCTGTATTTAAACGGTGATACAGGAATTTTAATCCAAGAATCGCAATGTATTTCAGTATTAGCCACCCTCGCTAGCGCCTATCTTGAATACACAAAAAATCGACCTCGAATTGATGGCAAAAAGCCGCGTTTGCGTCACCTGCTGGCAGATTGGGGCGCTGATAGTTATCTAGAAAAGGTACAGCAGAACTTACCATTTTTATGGCAATTCACATCTTGCACCTTTCCCAAAAACAGGCAAGATGCCTCATCTGAAAAATCCCTCCCCCATCACCGACATCTCGGCATTCATCCTCAGCGACAGTCGGGTTTCTCTTATATGGGAATTGCACTGCCTCTCGGTAGGCTAGAATCAAAGCAACTGGGGAATTTGGCGAATTTAGCCCAAAAGCTAGCCAGGGGTACCATGAGGCTTACGCCGTGGCAAAATCTGCTGATTTCTGATATCCCCAACTCCCAGCTTTTTGAGGTAAAACAGCAAGTCGCCGATTTGGGATTGCACTCGTCGGCGACTTGCCTAGATTCGTGCTTGGTGGCTTGTGCCGGCAGCAGTGGCTGTGCGTCGGCGGCGACAGATACTCAAAGTCACGCCCTAGCAATGGTGAGGGATTTAACGCAAAAATTGACGATCGACGTGCCGATTAACATTCATTTCAGCGGTTGCCAAAAGTCCTGCGCCCAGCACCAGCCCATTGATATCACGCTTGTAGGAATTCAGATTGAGCGAGGAGACGAGACGATCGAAGGTTACGACATTTATGCGGGTAGAAAAGATTTGCCCTTCGGACGACAAATTTTTCAGGCGGTGAGTGCGATCGAGACGCCCGATGCGATCGAGCGAATGTTGCGAGTGTATCAGCGGTTTCGAGAGCCTGGGGAGTCATTGGGTGAGTTTGTCGATCTGCAGGCGATCGACCAATTGCAGGAGTTGTTCAGCACCGAAAATGGGAATTTCAAGTAAAAAAATATCCGATTAAAACTGACAATTTTTAATCACTTCTCTTTCTATCTCTCTTGATATTTCTTCCTTCGCTTCCTTCCCGCCTTCGCAGTTCATTCAAAAAATCTATTTCAAAAATCCCACAAAATTCCCATAGCAGTTTTAAACAATGATTGACTACATTCGAGACGGAACAGAAATCTACACCAAATCCTTCGCCACAATTCGAGCCGAAGCAGATTTGTCAAGCTTGCCGCCCGATTTAGAATCGGTAGCCGTGCGACTAATTCACAGTTGCGGCATGACCGATATTGTTGCAGATTTAGCAGCTTCCCCCGGTGCAGCCACCTGCGGGCGCCAAGCCCTCTCCGCAGGCGCGCCGATTCTGTGCGATGCCCGGATGGTGGCCGAAGGCATCACTCGCAAACGCCTTCCCACTGACAATCCTGTGATTTGCACCCTCTGGCATTCCGAGATTCCTGAGTTAGCGCGGCAAATGGGAAATACTCGATCGGCCGCGGCGCTTGATTTATGGCTGGACAACTTGCAGGGTGCGGTTGTGGCAATTGGCAATGCCCCGACTGCTTTGTTCCGACTACTGGAAATGCTGGATGCCGGAGCACCCAAACCGGCTTTAATTCTGGGTTTCCCCGTAGGATTTGTCGGGGCCGCCGAATCCAAAGCCGAACTGGCCGCCAACAGTCGGGGAGTGCCATTTATTACGTTGCACGGGCGGCGCGGTGGCAGTGCAATGGCAACGGCGGCCGTGAATGCGTTAGCGAAAAAGGATGAATTATGACTAAGGTTACTGGTAAATTGTACGGTTTGGGTATTGGCCCTGGCGATCCAGAATTGATCACATTGAAAGCTTATCGGATTTTGCGATCGGTGCCGGTGATTGCCTATCCGGCGATGGAAAATGGTAAGGTGCTGGCGCGGGCGATCGTCGCAGATTATCTGCGCCCGGAGCAAATTGAGATTCCGATGCCGTTGCCTTTTAGTCCGACGCGATCGTCTCAACCTTATTATGATATTGCTGCCGAGAAAATTGCCGCACATCTGAGCCAGGGACAGGATGTGGCTGTGCTATGTGAGGGCGAACCTTTTCTCTACGGCTCGTTTATGTATCTATTCAACCGTTTGTCGGGGACATTTACCACTGAAGTTGTGCCGGGAATTTCTTCGACAATGGCGAGTGCGGCTGCGTTGGGAGTGCCGCTGACTTATCGTAACGATGTGTTAAGTATTATGCCTGCGACGCTGGATGCTGAGGTTTTGCGCGATCGACTGGCGGTTGTTGATGCTGCTGTGATTATTAAGCTGGGGAGGCATTTTGCCAAAGTCCGGGACGTGCTGATTGAGTTGGGACAGTTCGATCGAGCACTGTATATAGAACGCGCAACTATGCCTAATCAGCGAATTCGGGCGATCACAGATGTCGAGCCCGCTGAAGTTCCCTATTGGGCTCTCATTATGATACCTAGCCAGCAAAAGTCTGTATCTTAATATTTCCATGCCTGAAGGCGACTCGCTTCCAGGCTTTACCTACTTTTTTGTGCATTCTTACCTCTTTATGCAGTTTTCTTCATATTGATAAAGTAGACTTATAGCTTCTATCAGTTAATCTGTTGTTAAAATACTTTACAAACCTTAGAATATGCTTTATGTTTATTTACATGGCGGAACACAAAGCCGTCACGAACATTGAAAACCAAATAAAGCAATCATAAACAAAT
>NZ_JAUBQR010000038.1:0-36336 GCF_036701385.1 Microcoleus sp. Pol12B4
CAGAAAAGCACCTATTTTAGTTACTAGAGAAATGGTTTCTCAAATGAAGCCCGGATCGGTAATTGTTGACCTCGCGGGCGAACAAGGCGGCAATTGCGAATGCACGGAAGCGGGGAAAGATGTTGAATGGAACGGGGTTAATGTCATCGGCCCGATTAATGTGCCCTCCTCGATGCCTGTCCACGCTAGCGAAACTTACTCGAAGAATATCTCCTCTTTACTTCAGTTGATGGTGAAAGATAAGGAGCTAAATTTGAATTTTGAAGACGATATCATTGCTGGTGCTTGCGTTGCCCGCGACGGTGAGATTAGCAACCAGCGAGTTCGCGATGCTTTGACGGCTGAGGCTTCAGCAGTCAATAGTTAGGAGTCATTATAGGGAACCTAAATCATAATGTCTATCGTTACAATGCTCTGCATTGTAATGTACTCCAGGAAGCTCTGCCTCCAGTCTATACCGGAGGCAGAGCCTCCCATGAATGCGTTCTCAGCCTCCTGGCTGGGAACGAGTCAAATGACTAATGACTAATAACCAATTACCAATTACCACTTGTTATGGCAGAAGGATTGATTGCAGGTTTAGTGGTGTTTACTCTAGCGTCGTTTGTGGGATTTGAAGTAATTAATAAAGTCCCGCCGACGCTGCACACACCTTTGATGTCGGGATCGAATGCGATTTCTGGAATTGCCGTTTTAGGTGCAATTCTGATTTCTGGTCAAGGCAATGTGACTGTTACTTCGATTTTGGGGACGATCGCGATCGCCCTAGCCACAATTAACGTTGTCGGCGGTTTCTTAGTAACCGATCGAATGCTGCAAATGTTCAAGAAAAAAGAGGTTAAAGCGTGAGCGATTTTCTGCCCAGTGGCATTCAACTAGGTTATTTAGTTGCCGCATCTTTGTTTATTATCGGTTTGAAACAGTTGGGTTCCCCTGCAACCGCGCGTCAAGGGAATGTGTTAGCTGCGATCGGGATGTTAATTGCGATCGTGGGTACTTTGCTGGAAAAGCAAGTAGTTAGCTACGAATTGATTGCTGTCGGAATTATCGTCGGTTCCATTTTGGGAACGATTATGGCGAATACCGTGGCGATGACGGATATGCCACAAATGGTGGGTTTGCTTAACGGTTTTGGGGGCGCGGCTTCTGCACTCGTTGCTGTGGGGGAATTCTGGCGCTATCTCAGCATCCCGGAATCGCCAACTCCAGACGCGACAATCACTATCCTTTTGGGTGTGCTCATTGGCGGAATTACTTTCACTGGTAGCCTTGTGGCGTTTGCGAAGCTGCAAGAATTGCTACCGGGTGCGCCAATGACGTTTCCGCTGCAACAGCCGTTTAATGCCATGCTGGCGATCGCACTTTTAGCCGGCAGCGCTTATATGCTGACGAACCCGGAGAATGTGCCGGTATTCTTGGCTTTGGTGGCGATTTCCAATATTCTGGGAATCATGTTTGTGCTACCCATTGGCGGTGGCGATATGCCCGTGGTGGTGTCGCTGCTTAACTCTTATTCGGGGATTGCGGCGAGTGTGGCTGGGTTCATTTTGATGAACAATATGCTGATTATCGCTGGTGCATTGGTGGGCGCGTCGGGGATTATTTTGACGCAAATCATGTGCAAGGCGATGAATCGATCCTTGGGTAGTGTGCTGTTTAGCGCGTTTGGTAGCGGTGGCGGAAGTGCTGGGGCTGCTGTTGGGGCTGCTGGTTCTACTGACAAAACTGTTCGCAGCATCAATCTCGAAGAAAGTGCGATGATGTTGGGTTATGCGCGATCGGTTGTAATTATTCCGGGTTACGGGATGGCTGTAGCGCAAGCGCAGCACGCGGTGCGCGAGTTAGCCGACGGTTTGGAAAAAATGGGTGTTGACGTGAAATACGCAATTCACCCGGTGGCTGGGCGGATGCCGGGGCACATGAATGTGCTGTTGGCGGAAGCAAACGTGCCTTATCCGCAGTTGTACGATATGGACGATATCAATCCGCAGTTTGACGAGACGGATGTGGCGTTGGTAATCGGGGCGAATGATGTAGTGAATCCGGCGGCGCGTCACGATACGGCGAGCCCGATTTACGGGATGCCGATTTTGGAGGTTGATAAGGCTAAGCATACGATCGTGATTAAGCGCGGGATGAGTGCTGGTTTTTCCGGTGTAGATAATGAGTTGTTCTACAAGGATAAGACGATGATGTTGTTTGGTAGCGCTAAGGATGTGGTTGCCAAATTGGTTTCTGAGGTGAAGCAGTTGTAGGATTTTTTAACAGCAGATGAACGCGGATTAACGCTGATGATTAAACCCGGTTTCTTGGAGAAACCGGGTTTTTGTTGGGTTTTTGTTTTGATATCAATATTCTTCAGTCTCAAGCGAGAGGGACTTCGTTTGACTCTTAAGCGATTGAAATCGCCGAGTCTTATAAGCTAATCGTTTAATAGTTTGTAGGCAGCCGATTCTTGACTTCCGAAGGATCGGCTGTCTCAAAAAATAGTTCCAACGCTTCGAGCAGATTTTGTCGCGCTTCTTCTATATTGTCACCTTGGCTGGCAATATCAAGTTCGGGGCAAAGGGATAGATATCCGTCGCCTTCTGGTTCCATAATTGCTGTAAACTTTTGTGTTGACTTCATAGGAAATTGGGTTGTAGGATGTATAGATAATTGTAGTGGCTAAATAACTGAATAAGTATGCTCAAGAAATCAGATATATACAGACTTGTAAATGATTACATTGGAGTTTACAATGGATATCTGCATGGCTTTTCTTACAGAACTCACTACGACTTTTATCCTTACTACTGCGACTTAGAGATTAACGTAGAAGATTATGAACCTGGCACTACAAGAGAAAAGTTCATTCGCATACTTGAAGACGCAAGCCCGCTAGTTCAAGCTAAAATTCTAAAAGGCGTATTCAAAAAGTATCCAGTTTTATACTTTGAGGAAGGAGAGAGAGAGAGAAAGCAACTAATTTACGAGGAGTATCAAGGAATCATAGCAAGACTCGAATTTTCAGTGCAGGGTGTTAGCAGTGAGGTGAAGAACCTGATATTCGCTGCAAATGGACCTAAGCCTGAAATTGTCTTAATGGAGGCAATCAGTAATGAGATTAAGATTGTCAAAAATCAAGAATACTGTCTCGTATATGATAGACCCTTTTTTGAAAAAGGGCTGTTATGGGAAGAGTTAGTAGACTGGTGGCGAGACCAAAAAGAACTCCATAATCAGACACGTTCTGAGCAGCGTCATAACCTGTTCAATCGACTCAAAATATCTCTGGGGGGCAATCAGCCAGAAAATATTTTACTTAACACGTACTACAGCTATTTTTATGAAAAATTGACAGAAAAACTACCAGCACTAATTCCTCAAGTGTACTTGCATTATGACCCCTATACATGGGAACAGCTCAAAGGTGTAAAACGATTAAGCCGACAAAGAATGGATTTCCTGCTTCTTCTTCCTTACAGAAAAAACATTGTAATTGAAATAGATGGGAAGCAACACTATTCCGAAAATGACAAAGCCAACCCTCAACTATATGCAGAAATGGTTGCAGAAGATAGACGATTAAGACTTGCAGGCTATGAATTATACAGGTTTGGTGGTTATGAGTTTTTGCATACTGAAGACGCAAAACGAACTGTGAAAAACTTCTTTGACGACCTATTTAAGTTACACTCCATTCTCTAGGCATTAAAACAGCTCCCGCAGTGTGCGGAGGCGATGCTTGTATCGGCAAGAAGGAGGATGCCAGTTTGGTCTTTTGTGTACTAGCCTTCTGGGTGCAAATGATGTGCGGATTTTGCAAGACTTTCCTCATTTGAATGCAGCAGATTTGGCGAATGCTTGGGCTTATGCTGAGGCACACCCAGAGGAAATTGAAGCTGCGATCGCTAGAAATGATGCACCCTAAAATATGACGCGAATTTGCTATAATCTAACTAATATCAAATCCGAGCGATCGCACTTATGACTATACAAGAATTAGAAACTCAAGTCTTAACCTTAAATGCGGTTGATAAAGCTAAACTAATCAGCATCCTAACTCCAAATTTAACCAAGGGTTCTTTAGGCATTAAAAAGACTCCCGGTGTCTGGGGAGGGGATGCCTGTGTCGGGAATACTCGCATACAAGTTTGGGTACTGGTGGGTTATCGCCGTCTCGGATGCACCGATGCGGAACTTTTTAAGTGCTATCCCCATTTGACTGCGGCTGATTTAGTCAATGCTTGGGCTTATGCTGAGGCTTACCCCGACGAAATTGAACAAGCAATTAGAGAAAATGATTGAGATAGCAAACTATGACACTGAAAGAATTAGAAAAACAACTCCTGGCCTTAACTCCAGCTGAAAAAACTCAGGCAATACAGCTATTAGTTCAAAGTTTAAGCAATACTTGGCAAGGAATAGAAAAAACTCCCGGCGTGTGTGGTGGTAGGGCTTGTATTGCGGGGACTCGTATCCCTGTTTGGGTAATGGTTGAAGCTCGTCGTATAGGATATAGTGAAGCCGATTTGTTAGAAAATTATCCCACTATTAGTGCGGCGGATCTGGCAAATACCTGGGCTTATGCTGATGCCTATCCTGATGAAATTGAACTGGCAATCTGGGAAAATGAGGAAGCCTAAAACATGGCGCGTTTATATTCAGATGAGCAATACCCAATAGCTGTTGTCAGAATTCTGCGAACTCTCGGTCACGATGTTTTAACTGTTCAAGAAGCAGGAAATGCTGGACTTAAAATTCCTGACGATGGAGTGTTAGAATTTGCAACGAGTGATTCTCGATCGGTGTTAACACTCAATCGGCAAGATTTCATCCGACTGCATCGCATCCAACCTAATCATTCTGGTATTATTGCCTGCACTAACGATCGCAACTGGGGAAGGTTGGCATCACGTATTGATGAAGCTATTTTGGCTGAAGAAACATTGACTGGCAAATTGATTCGGGTAATACGTCCCCAAAGCTGAAAAAAAGCCCCTCGCCCTTCCCGACCTCACAACCTTACAATTAAATCCCCCATTGCTCCCAAGATTAGGTAAAATTATTGGCGTGTCTGAGGATAAACTATATGCGCTGGGTTCGATATATTGCGATCGCGATCGTCAATGGTTTCGGTGTCGTCATCGGTATTATTTGGGTTGCAGTCCCCACAACAGTGGCTCAACCTTCCTTAAACTACCAACTCGCACTCTCTGCGCGACAGCCAGACGGCGAAACTCCGCAATCCCTTTCCGAACTCTACAAATTGCGCGATCGGCTGAAAGTACAATTAGATAACCTTGCCAAAACTCCCGACAGCGCCCCGTTTCCGGCAGAACTTTGGAAATCAGCAATCAACCGCCAGCAATCCCAAACTCTGGCCCAGCAACTCCAAAAAGTTCAAAGTCAGATTCAAATAGAAGAAAGAGCCAAATATAATTGGGACGATGCTGCTAAATTAGCCGCCCAAGCAGTCTTAATTGGACGCACTTCTAATCCTTCTTCTGCTACTTGGGAAGAGTCCCAGCGGCTGTGGCAGTTGGCTATCAATACGCTGCGACTCATTCCTCACGATTCTTTTTTGGCCGATGGGGCGATCGACAAAACCATCGAATACCAAGGAAACCTCAGTGTCGCTACCTATGAAATGCAAGTTGCACGTTCTCTTGAGAAAATTAGAGCCGAGGAAGAGGAGATAAGAGAGCGAGCCCGCAAAGAGCAAGAGAAAAAAGAATTTGCTCGTCGAGAAATAGAGAGAAAAGAGCAAGAGAAAAAAGACCGAGTTCGCAAAGAATTAGAAAGGCAAGAGTTTGAAAAGCAAGAATTAGCGAGAAAAGAACTAGAAAGGCAAGAATTAGTCAGGAAAGAACTAGAAAGGCAAGAATTCCAAAGGCAAGAGTTAGCCAGACAAGAACTTGAAAGGCAAGAATTCCAAAAGCAAGAGTTAGCCAGACAAGAACTTGAAAGGCAAGAAGCAGCCAGAAAAGAAGTTGAAAGACAAGAACTTGAAACGCAAGAAGCAGCCAGAAAAGAAGTTGAAAGACAAGAACTTGAAAGGCAAGAGTTGGCCAGACAAGAATTAGAAAGACAAGAGTTAGAGAGAAATCAGCAAGCAACTCCTCAACCAACTCCTGAATCAACTGCAACACCAACTCCCGCCCCAGTTACGCCTGCTGCGTCGCCGCCGAACTTTTTCTTTGCGGGAGATACTAACAGAGATGGCCAAATTAACGAGCAAGACGACGCCGGAAAAGAACAATGGTCTTTGTCCCAGGGCGCGCTAATTTTATTTAACGATCGCAATAACGCTCGCGGCAAGATACCGACTTGGAAACAAACAAAAGTTAGCGCTCCCCGCCGTGCAGCAATGCTTTCTCAAGTTAACTTGAACCTGTCTGAAAACTTCAAAACCTCTCAGTTATTTATCACGGCTGACAGCATTGCTAGCCCTCACATCAGCGTTTTTCAGAAAACTGGCGAGGGCTGGCAACCTGTAGATATATCCGGTGCTAAAGCTCTAGTTTTTAGCACGAATATTGTTTTAGGTGTCGAAGCCAAACAATTTGCCGATCGCAATTGGAACGGCACTGTTAATCTCAAAGCCACTGCCCAAAACAACGGCCAAGAAATTGCCTCCACAACAATCCAAATGGGCGTTAGTCCTTGGATGATACCGCCAAATACAGCACCAGTAACCGAAGTTCAGGTCAGCGACAGAGGCTCGGTAAACAGCGAATTTATCTCCCAACTAAAACGAGCAGTAGAACCCACTGGCGCTAAAGTAAAAATTCTCCAGGGCGATCGCACTTGGATGCAAGATACCCAGAAAAACGGATACGTTCAACTCCCCGAACAATCCGAAATACGCCTGTTTAATGTCGCCCTAAAAAGCAATAGCGAGCCAGAGAAAAACCCGCCTCTTAAATCAACTCAAAACCGAGATGTGAAAGAGTTTAAAATTGGCAATCCTCGTTCTTTAGACCCTGTAAGTCAGTGGTCTGACGGATACGGCAATTTGCAGGTGACACCGCCGATTCCCGGACACCCAATGGGTCGAGTTTATTACGGGAATTCGGGAAATACTAGTTTTAATCCAGAGGTACTTGATTTTATTCAAGCTCAGAGAATTCAAGGGCCGCCAGTGGATATTGATACTTCTTGGCTTTTGACTCGCCAAGTCGATGAAATTATCAATTTTATTCCTACTCAAACTCCCGGACAATATGTAATGGCGATCGCCAGTCCCGAAGCCGGAGTTAAGCTGTTGGAAGAATTGGAGGGAAGAGGTTACGGCGATGTTACGATCAATCGTGGTTTAAGCACTCAAACAACAGTCAGCGCCGCCTTGAAAAACCGTGCTTTAATTCAACACAATCTCTATTTGCAAAATCAGAAACTTAATCCGATTATAGAGAAGTTGAAAAGAGAGTTTTTACTCGGAGACGACCAAATTATTCAAGTTCCGGCGATGTTTGGCTACAGCGGTTATGCTTGGTGGCCAAATATGGTCAATTCGGTGCCAGTTAACGGCAAGTTGTTAGTTTCAAATCCGCGCGGGCCAATGATTGAGGGTGTAGATTACACCCAGGAAAGATTGCGCCAACTGCTGCTTCCTGCAGGCGTCAGCGTTAGTTTTCTGGATGACAGGTATTATCAAGAATTGAAAGGAAACGTGCAGTCAGCGACGAATACTGTGAGGAAGCCAGAAGACCGGCCTTTTTGGCAGTCTTTGCCTAATAATTGAGTCCGGTAGTAAGTTGCGATCGCAATTTGTGCTCAATATTTACCGAAAATTGGTAAATTGCGATCGCCCCAGCAGAGAGATTTCTCGATCAACACGGACGGCATTTTGTCAATAGCCGTGCCGTATGGGTGCTGTGCAGGCGATCGCACCAGTAACGTAAAATGTCTAAAAGCGGTCTTTGTAAAATAAATTTAGCCCCATGAGCGACGAACAGGAAAAAAAACAAATTTTGACTCAGCAACCGGAAACAATTTCCACTGCCAGCGATGAGTTCGATCGCAGTGCAATTGACAGGACAGATTCAACTTCCGCACCAGCAGAAACTCCCGCAGAAATTGTCGGGTCCGAAGATTTTTCAACGCCAATAGACGAAGCCGAAACAATTCCAATTGCCGCCGATAGCGCGCCGGAAACAACTCAACTTGCAAATTATCCGGCTTCAACAATTCCAACTGCCAACCCCGATCCCAAACCAGCTCGCTCGTGGCAAATATTAGCAGTTTTTCTCAGCGGAATGTTAGTCGGTTCCGTCCTTAGTCTCGGCAGTTTGCTAGCGTGGAGAATGTATCAGGAAAGAGCGAACCTTCAAATCAAACTACCCGCTGACGTACCCCTCCCCGAAAGCCCTCCGCCTGTCGCAACAGCGCCCGCCAACCGCCGGCTCGGACTTCCCCCTGCCCCTGGAAGAGGACTGCCCGCCACAATCCCTCCGTCGCCCAGTCCCACTCAAATACCCTCTGTGTCTGGCGTTCCGCAACTTGCTTCCCCCTCGCCGTCGTCTTCTCCTTCTCCTTCTCCTTCTCCTTCTCCCGCTGCGGTTGAAACCCCTGTAACTGAGCGAGTTAACTTTCAAGCCGGTGCTACGGGAACTATTCTGAGCAGTAGTTTGCGAGCCAACATATCAAAGCGCTACTTACTGGAGTGCAATAGCGGCCAAAGCATGACAATAAATGTTCAAGAAGGTCAAGTTAGCGCAGCAATTATTGCTCCTAACGGTGAAAATATAGGTACTGCTGACAGCACAGGTCAGTGGCAAGGTCAACTAGCCAGTAGCGGCGATTATACTATTGAAATTTCAGGCGATCGCCAAGCAAACTACCAAGTTAAAATTGAAGTCAAATAGCAACTATAATTGTATCAGGGGGCAGTTACAAAATACATAAAGTCCCCCTGTAGCAAATTACAAATTACAAATTACTTATTACCAATGATCGCACAAGTATCTGAAAACATCTACGAAGCAAAAACCCAGGAAATTGCCAAAGAAATACTGCGGGTAACTCAAGAGAAAAAGCGCTCTTTTTTCGGTCAACTCCAAGACCAAATGCGCTGGGACGACAAACTTATGGATTGGGCGATGGCCAGCCCCGGACTGCGGGTGCAGTTGTTTCGATTTATTGACTGTTTGCCGGCCCTCCGCAGCAGGCCGGAAATTGCCCGCCACCTGCAAGAATACCTGACCGCCCAAGAGGTAGAATTGCCCGAAGCATTAAAAAAATTGCTCAACTTTGCTAACGCTGATTCGGTTCCGGGTCAATTGGCGGCGACAACGGTTGCGCCTGCTGTGGAAACTTTGGCGCACAAGTATATTTCTGGGGAAAATATCAAGCAGGTAATTAAAACCTTAGAGCGACTTCGCAAAGATAAAATGGGTTTTACAGTTGACCTTTTGGGGGAAGCTGTCATTACTGAAGCGGAGGCGCAAATTTATCTTAACCGCTATTTGGAATTGATGGAGGAACTAGCGAATGCAGCGAAGAATTGGTCGCAGGTAGATGCAATTGACAAAGCTGACGGCGAAACTCTGCCGCGAGTGCAAGTATCGGTAAAGTTAACGGCTTTTTATTCTCAGTTTGACCCGTTGGATGCTAAAGGTAGCGAGGAGAAAGTAAGCGAGAGAATTCGCCTGTTACTGCGCCGCGCTAAGGAATTGGGAGCGGCCGTTCATTTCGATATGGAACAGTATGCTTATAAGAGTTTGACTCTGAGCATTCTCAAAGACTTATTGTTAGAGGAAGAGTTTCGCAATCGCACCGATATTGGAATTACATTGCAAGCATATTTGCGCGACAGTGCCCAAGATTTGCGAAACCTGATTTCCTGGGCAAAAAAACGCGGAAATCCGGTGACAGTGCGTCTGGTAAAAGGCGCTTACTGGGATCAGGAAACTATCAAAGCGATGCAGAAAGATTGGCCGCAGCCGGTCTACAATGACAAAGTTGCTACCGATGCCAATTTCGAGCAGATGACGCAGTTGCTGCTAGAAAATCACGAATATTTGTATGCAGCTATTGGCAGTCATAATGTACGCTCGCAAGCGAGGGCGATCGCCATTGCCGAAACTCTCAACATCCCGCGCCGCCGCTTTGAAATGCAGGTACTGTACGGCATGGGCGACAGATTGGCTAAGCTTTTAGTCGATCGGGGTTATCGCGTCCGAGTCTACTGTCCCTACGGCGATTTGCTGCCGGGAATGGCTTATTTGATCCGCCGTTTGCTGGAAAATACCGCCAACAGTTCTTTCATCCGGCAAAGTTCCGAAGAAATGCCGATCGAACAATTGTTAGCCGCGCCCGTTGCTAACGGAAATGACCAGCTAGTTTACAGCAAAGTATTTCCCAACGTTGCCGATACCGACTACGCCAATACCAAATTGCGGCAACAAGCAGAAACAGCCATCAAATCAGTGCGCGCAAACTTAGGTAAAACCTATTTACCTCTAATCGATGGCGAGTACCAAAATACTGAAGCAACAGTCAATTCCCTCAACCCTTCCAATCCCACAGAAGTAGTCGGCAAAATCGGATTGCTTTCCGAAGAACAGGCAAAACAAGCCCTTGAAGCAGCAAAATCAGCCTCCACCAGTTGGCGAAAAACCCCCGTCAGACAGCGGGCAGGCGTCCTCCACAAAGCCGCAGAGTTGATGGAACAAAGACGGCACGAACTGTCAGCTTGGATGGTGTTTGAAGTCGGCAAACCTGTCAGAGAGTGCGATGCCGAAGTCTCCGAGGCTATTGATTTTTGTCGCTACTACGCCGACGAAATGGAACGGTTGGAACAAGGAAAAAATTACGACGTAGCCGGAGAAACCAACCGCTACAGCTATCAGCCGCGCGGCATTTCTTTAATCATTTCACCTTGGAATTTCCCCCTCGCAATTCCTGTGGGAATGACAGTTGCATCGCTGGTAGCAGGGAATTGTACTTTGCTCAAACCTGCGGAAGTTTCCTCAGTAATTGCAGCAAAAATCACAGAAATTTTGCTAGAAGCTGGTATTCCCAAAGGCGTATTTCAATACGTGCCTTGCAAAGGTTCAACCGTCGGCGCTTACATGGTGAAACACCCCGACGTTCACATGATTACTTTCACCGGTTCTCAGGAAGTTGGCTGTCAGATTTATGCCGATGCTGCGATTTTGCAGCCGGGGCAAAAACACCTGAAACGAGTAATTGCGGAAATGGGCGGCAAGAATGCAATTATTGTCGATGAAAGTGCGGATTTAGACCAAGCAGTTGCAGGCGTAGTTTATTCGGCATTTGGATACAGCGGCCAAAAATGTTCCGCTTGTTCGCGAGTAATTGTGGTCGAATCGGTGTACGATAATTTTGTGGCAAGATTGGTAGAAGCGACGCGATCGCTCAATGTCGGCGCAGCAGAAAATCCCGGCACTCAAGTCGGCCCTGTGATCGATGCAAATGCCCATTCGCGCATCCGCGAATACATCGAAACAGGCCGCGCCGAAGCTAAAATAGCTTTAGAAATGCCGCCACCGGAAACCGGCTATTTTGTCGGCCCAGTCATTGTTACGGAAGTATCGCCCACAGCAACTATCGCCCAAGAAGAAATTTTCGGCCCGGTTTTGTCGGTGATTCGGGCAAAGAATTTCAGCGAAGCGATTGCGATTGCTAACGGCACGAATTTTGCTTTAACCGGCGGATTGTATTCTCGCACGCCTTCGCATATCGATCGAGCCGCATCCGATTTTGAAGTCGGAAACCTGTACATCAATCGCGGCATCACCGGCGCTGTGGTATCGCGCCAACCCTTCGGAGGATTCAAACTTTCGGGAGTTGGTTCTAAAGCGGGTGGCCCGGATTATTTGCTGCAATTCCTCGAACCCCGCACCATAACCGAAAATATTCAGCGGCAGGGTTTTGCGCCGATTGAAGGAGTGGATGATTAATCATTCCTTTGTTCGTAGTGAGGACTGAAGTCCTCTCTGTGGCTGTTAAGTTAGTAGGGTGCGCTAGGCGCACCTTACGGGTGGGGTAACAGAAAAAATTTGTGCCAGATTAGCTAGTTATAAAATGGAACCTACCAAAGATCGCGATCGAGTAAATTCTCACAACCCTTCACTTGACAAGTGGCTGCGATTTTTAATTATAGCCGTATTAGTCATAGGTATTTTATTTCGCTTCGCCAATCTCGATCGCAAATTTTACTGGATCGACGAAACATATACTTCTTTGAGAGTTTCTGGCTACACCGAAGCCGAAATAATTAAACAAATTTCGTACCAGAAAATAACCTCGCCTGCGGATTTACAAAAATATCAGCAGATAAATTCCGAAAAAACTCTAAGGGATACCCTCAATTCTTTAGCAACCGAAGACCCCCAACACCCCCCTCTGTATTACGTACTAGCGCGATATTGGGCACAATGGTTCGGCAGTTCCGTTGCAGCAATGAGAAGTTTGGCCGCCGTGATTAGCCTGCTAGTATTTCCCGCAATTTATTGGCTGGCTTGGGAGTTATTTGAATCTTCAGCCGTAGCGTGGATGGCGATCGCAATTTTCGCAATTTCTCCCTACCACATCTTGTTTGCCCAGGAAGCAAGACAGTACAGTTTGTGGACATTAACTACTATTTTATCCAGTGCAGCCTTGCTGCGAGCAATGCGCTCTGACCAAAATCAAAATGCTGTCCCCCTCGTTCTTTCCTGGGCGCTTTATGCAGGCACAGCAACACTGGGATTGTACAGCCACTTGTTATTTGTCTGCGTCGCTGCCGCCCACGCAATCTACGTCGCAGTTATTGCCAACTGGCGCGATGTGAAAACATTCATTTCCTATTATGTAGCATCTTTAATCGCATTGAGTGGCTTCATGCCTTCCCTGGTAAATACTGTAGAAAACTTCAATCAAGTTAGAAGCACAACAATATGGGCCGAACAAACAAATTACTTAAGATTAGTCAGCAGGTGGGTTGGTTCCGTCAGCATAGCATTTTTTGATATTGGCATTGATGGAACCGCCAACGCCACAGAACTAGCCTTGCTAATTCCAGTTGGTATTATGATTCTAGCTTTAGTCGGCTATGCCCTTTATTATCTAGGGCGACAAACACCAAAGCGAGTGTGGTTGATTGTATTGTTATTAATTGCAACTACTGCTTTGTTTTTAGCAGTACCTGATATAATTAAGGGTGGAAGGCGATCAGCAAATCCGCGATATTTAGTTCCTTGTTATGTGGGAGTTCAGCTAGCAGTGGCTTACCTTTTGTCTGCGAAAATTAGTAACAATTTGGAGAGCTTAAAACAGCAAAAACTGTGGAAAATAGTTATAGTTACAGTTTTTTCCGCAGGTATTATATCCGGTGGAGTTAGTTCTCAAGCAGACATTTGGTGGAATAAAGGCAGCGGTTGGTTGGGTGCCTTGGAAGTAGCTGGAACTGTCAATCAAGCCAGCAATCCCCTAATTATCAGCGATGCCAATATCGCATATATGATGCCTTTAAGTTATTACCTAGAACCAAAAGTCAAACTGCTAATAGAACCCCGCTGTTACACTTCTTGCTACAGAAATCGAGAATTGGCAAAGAAACAACCGCAAACCCCAAAAATTCCCGGCGGTTTCAGTGAGTTGTTTTTATACAGACCGTCCTCTACTTTGCGATCGGCAATTCAGCAACAAAACTATCAAATAGATCCGGCTGACCTTAATGTTGAGCTTAATCTATGGAAAATTACCAAAAAATAATCTAAAACTTTAAGGTCAAAAACACTGGTTGGCTGCAAAAAAATAAAGGTCTTATTCACTGCTGCTTACTGGTTATAAACGACATTTTTGGAACTATGTCGCAAGTAGAACTTTTTGGAACTATGTCGCAAGTGGAATTTCGATAGTTTGCTTTTCGTGATAAGCTAAAAGTTAAGAATTAAAAAATAACATCAATAATCTCAAATGACAGTCACTGAAACCTCCAACATTCGTAAACTGCTGTGCGATCCAGACTTAGGGCTGATTCCTCACCTAGAAAAGTGCCTGGAAGATTTGCACTCATCTGCGATCGCCAACGGAGAGAAATTCAAGGTAGAACCTTACGATATAGAACTCAAAAGCTGCCACACCCAGAAACATCCCAACGACCAAAGACCCCTCGTCACCCAGTCAGTGTTAATAAAAGTTCCCCTGACTGGGAAAGTTCAAGACAAGATGCACCTATATCTGATCGCAACTGAGTTGCAGAACCAAATCGACATTAAAATTATCGACTGGAGTGCCTTAGAACGCCGCCAATACGACATTCAGGGCATCCCCTTAAAGCAGCCGATCACAAAAATAGACGGCCAGATGAATTACGAATTAGTATTCGATCGACCAAGCTACTGCTGCATCACCCTGTGCCGCCAATTTGACTTAACTTACGCCGCCAATTTTTAATACCAATTCCCAAAAGCAGGGACACGGTATTCCGTGTCCGGGGCGGGGAGTAGGACACGGCAGTGCGGTGTCCCTACGGTTCGCTTTTAATAGTTGGTAGAAGATTAAGGATTGTAGATCGATCGCACTTGCATCAAATTCAAACCGCTCGATTAGCAGTTTCCGCAAGAATCTTCTTAATATCAGCAGGAGTCAGACTCGGATTAGCTTGTAACATTAAAGCTATCACGCCGGATACTTGTGGCACTGCCATTGAAGTACCCGCAAAATATCGATAGGGAATCCCCGGTTGAGAAAGCGGCACAGTTGAATAAATGTCACCAGAATCCGTTGTGCCAGCGTCGCCGCCCGCAGCAACAAAATAATTAATAGTCTCCGAACCCGCCCGGTTAGAATAATTTGCAAACAAGCCATTTCGGGTAACACCACCGACAGCAATTCCTACCTCATTGGCAAACCGAGCCGGATAATCTACTTGTGGGCGAGCATCATTTCCCGCCGCCGAAATCACGCTCGCACCTTGAGATTCAGCCACTCGAATCGCATCCAATTCTTGAGCATTCAACTGTAGGCCGCCCAAACTCACATTAATAATCTTTGCTCCATTTGCCACCGCATAATTAATCGCATTAATTTCATCCCGAATTTTACCTACCCCGGCACTATCGAGTATTTTCAAAGGCATAATCTTCGCTGTTGGAGCAGTTCCAGTAATCCCCACCCCATCTTTTTTCGCAGCAACTAAACCCGATATATGAGTGCCGTGATTGTTATCATCCATCGGGTCATTATCGTTGTTGACAAAATCCCATCCTCGGAAATCGTCAACAAAGCCATTGTTGTCATCATCAACCCCATTGCTAGCTTTATTGCGACCGATCGTATCAACACCAGTTTCCCCCACATTACTCCAAATATTCCCCGTCAAATCCGGGTGATTGTAGTCAACTCCGCTGTCGATAACTGCCACCACAATTCCGTCTCCAGTCAAGCCCCGGGCCCAAACCTCCGGAGCTTTAATTAAATCTCTGCCCCACTCCTCGCCGCCCAAGTCGGGAACATCAGGAAAAGTTGCAGTACCTTGAGCTTTAGCAACTGCCGCCGCTGCATTTACCAAACCGAACCCAAAACGAGAGTCAAAACCTTGCAAGTTGCTCGGATTGTTAGGAGAAACAGTTGCAGGGGTTGCAGACAGATTTAGGGTGAAATCTGTACTGCCTTGGTATTGATAAACTCGGACAAAGTAAGTTCCTGCGTCTAAACCGTTGATCTCGATCGACTCCGGCGATAAATCCGGTTGTTGAGAAGAAGCAATAATATCGGTGAAGTCAATAGAATTGTCGCCGTTAAGATCTTTAATTAATGCCACGTCAACATCCGCTGTCAAACCGCTGACAGTTAATTTAAAGTCGCTACTTGCAGGCAAAGTAAAGCGGTAAAGACCGTCTGGCCGGGCGTTGCTAACCGAGTCTGCGATCGTTTGAGTGCCGCCCAAAACGCCTAAATCGCGAGCTTGATCCAGTTGGTTGCGCAATACGGTAGTTGCAGAGATGAATGTAGAGGCGAGGTCTTGTGGAGATGCGTTGGCTACCAAGCCTAAAATAGCATTGGATTGGCGAATTTTAATTAATGTATTGGAAATACCGGGGGCGATCGATATTTCTTCGAGAATCAAGTCAGCTTCGGTAAGATTGTCAGTCAGCCCGATCGAATCCACAAAACTGTTAAAGTCAGTAATAACGTCTGCAGCAGCCGGATCGGAGACTGCGGAGTCGCTGCGGAGGACAAAGGTATCTGGGCCCAAACCCCCTGTCAGCGTATCTTTACCCCCATCGCCCACTAAAACGTCGCTGCCAGAGTCACCGTTGAGGGCGTCCTCTCCCTTACCTCCCTGCAAGGTATCGCTGCCGGCATCGCCAAACAGGATGTCGCTGTTGACACCGCCGTTAAGCAAATCGTTGTCTGCACCCCCGAACAGGGTATCGGAATTGCTGCAGCCGAGAATGCGATCGTTACCATTATCACCGCTAATTATTTCGGCATCCGACGAACCGACAATAAAATCGTTGCCGCCGAGGGCAAAAAATCCGTTAGGATAAGGAGTCAAAAAGCCCGGAGTCAAGGCGAAACTGTTGGGGCTATCATCTAAAAGATAGGAAAAACCGTCAGGGCTCGGGCCGGGCATAGAAATGTACTCCTAGTGAGGTATATCGATCTAAATTTTAGATTTTAAATTTAAGTTTGTGGTTAAAAACGCCCTAGATAGTCTTTAATGCGCGCATTACGCACAGTCTGTAGAGGTCTGCATAGGTTAGGTTAAACAGATTTATTCCGTCATATCCTGCCGTGTAAATCAACCACAATTCCGCCTTAGCCCATCTAAAATATAAAATCTAAAACAGTATAACTTAATCCCAAATTCAAAATCGGGATCAGAAAATGGGGAAACAACACTTGCATCGAATTCAAAAATTTTTGAACATCGCGAAGTCGCATTTAAAGCCTTATTTGCGCTATTTGATTTTGGGCGGGACGTTTTTATTTATTGCCAAAGCTTTTTTAACTCACTGGCGAGAAGTCGCGAATATCCAAATTCGAGCCGAAAGTTTTCCGTTGCTGGCGATCGCCCTTGGCGTCACTTTACTTTCTCTAATTTTTGTCGGCTGGGTGTGGATGTTGATTTTGCGGGAATTCCGCCAACCTGTAACTGCTGCGTGGGCGATTCAAGTTTTTCTCAAAACTAATATTGCCAAGTATTTACCGGGGAATATTTGGCATTTTTGGGGTCGAATATTGGACGCAAAAAAAGCAGGAATTTTCCCCAAAGCTGCTACTCTCAGCGTGTTGCTGGAACCGCTGCTAATGGCTTCGGCTGGCGTTTTGATTGGGTTGATTTGTTTTGACAAATTCAATGGGTTTTTGCGGATTGTGGGTTGTGCTGCCATTTTAACCGCGATTCATCCCCGAATTTTAAATCCGATCGTTCTCTTTGTAGAGCGGTTGAAGTTATCAAAGAACAATGCAGAAAATTCAAATACTGGGGAGGCTGCGGACGAGCAATTAAATATTACTACAGAGTCTACTTCCAATCTAGCCAAAAAAACATCCGCTGTCAAGTCCCGTCGCCAAATTAATTTGCCAATTAAACGCTATCCTTTAGTGCCGTTAATCGGACAAATGTGTTTTATTGGATTGCGGGGCTGCGGTTTTTTGCTAACTGTAACGGCTTTAACTCCGGTGAACTTTAGCAATATTCCCAACTTGTTCGGTGCTTTTTGTTTTGCGTTTGTTGTCGGTTTAGTCGTACCGGGAGCACCGGGGGGAATGGGAGTATTTGAAGCAACGGCGATCGCCCTGCTGTCCGATCGCTTTTCTACGGGTATAATTCTGAGTGCCGTGGCTTTGTATCGGATAATTAGCATTCTGGCGGATGTTTCGGGTGCATTTTTAGCGAAGCTCGATCGCCAGCGAAATCAGCGCAGTCAAAAAAGGCGAATTTAAAATAAAATATTTGAGGAAGATAATTTGCTGCGTTCGAGGAATCCCTGAATCGGGCAATGTAGTAAAAGCTATAGTCCAAGTCATGAGTGCCAACTCACAGACTTAGGTAAATTACTTGAACTTTGGCGGGCCGTGTAAATCCAATCATCTCAGTGGCAGCAAATTCATCACATTACAGGTTCCTTGAAATAACGACTCTAACCTCCGGTTAGCCATGACTCATAACAACAATCGAACGACAACAATTCGTTACCTTCTAATCACATCAGGTGTACTGGCAAGCGGTGGATTAGGCTATCTTGCTTATACCATGTTGCGGCAACCCAACGAAGTACGCTACTACGAATCCGAACAGCAATGTATTGTGGATGCGACGAACCAAAGCAACGGGTTCACCAAAGAGCAGTGTCAGGCCCAGTTCCGGTACGCAATGCAGGAATACGAACGCATTACGCCCGTGTATCGCACGCAGCCAGAATGCCAAGAAGACACAGCAAGCATTTGCTCGCAGGTATCGAATTCCAGCGTTGCTACCCCCGGATGGCGACCAGAGTTCGGCGGCTTCTATTTCACCGATGATGTCGATGATGATGCCCCTCCAACAGTGGTCAACGGTGGCTCCTACACGATTTATCCAGTGCAACCCGTTTACCGCTCCAACATCGGAATTGTAACTCCAGATAGAACCCAGATTACTCGTCCCCTACAGGGCATACCGCTAGATTCTCCCTACTTTTCCTCCAGTCGCGATACCCCAAATCGCCCCCCAGGCCACGCAGCTCGGGGAACCATCAAGGGACGAGGGAGCTTTGGTACTTCTGTCCGCTCCACGGCTCCTTTGGGAAGCGGAGGCAAATGACATCGATTCCGGTTGCACTCCTTATCATTGTTGACTGTTGACTGTTGACTGTTGACTGCTGACTGTGAGTCAAAAAAATGAAAATTGCGCGAATTATTTGTTGGCAGCTTGATTCGACTTTACGCCCGACTTCGGAGCACGGATTTGATATCATTTCGGCGCAGCCGGAATTGATATGATGCAAGTATTTTTGAGCGGCCATTCATCCCACAACTATTTTTTCTCTAGTTCTTTTATCTGTTTTTGTAGATCCTTGAGTTCCACACCACTAGCAAGGCCCTTCATCCATGTATCCCTTTTTGTTTCAGCGACGACGCAACTGGCAGCAGCACGTATTAGATAACGCCTACCAATGTCAGCCTCTTGCAGACATCAACCAACGCTACTGGGCAGAAGCCTTAGACCGTCCCTTTGGGGTGATGTTTTCGCGCCAGGAAGAGGCGAGCATCTGGGATGCTACTGAGGCTCTTTGGGATATGTGTCGGGAGTTTTTGGACTGGTTTTTCACCGCTGATGGCCTAGAAAATCGGATGAAAAAACTCGCTATTCCCCCTGCTTTCTGGGAAGCACTTCAGGTTTCGTGGGATCGGGTTGACGAAGCAGAAGATATGTCTCTTTATACCCGTTTCGATCTGGCCGTCACTGAAGATGGAAAAATTAGCCTTCTAGAAATCAACGGCGAAACTCCTCTCTTGGGTGCAGAAACAGTCTATCAATGGCTGTGGTTAGATGACATGAAAAAAACAAACCGAGATTTGCGATCGCTTCCCAACGATGCCAATCAGTTCAACAACTTTTGGGACGAAGTTGCGGGTCGATTCCGCACTCTAAGTCGTCATTATGATTTAAAGCAGTTCGGCCTGAGCTTGTTAATTGACGAGCATCTGTCAGAAGATACCGAGATGGCAGGACAACTGGTCGAAATTATTAATCAAGAATTGGGAAACGATCGCTTTTTCACCCAGCTTGTAGGATTGCGTAACCATCTGGGCGTGGATGAAGAAGGATTTTTTGTCGATCAATTCAATAATCGGATCATGCGGCTGTGGAAAATCATCGATTGGCTGGATTTGCAACTCGCAAGCGAATCTTTTAACGCAGATGAAGCCCTAGCATCGCGCCTGATAGCAGGGGACGTAAAAATCATTGAACCGCTGTGGAAACAGATTTTAAGCAATAAAGGATCGATGGTGTGGATGTGGGAATTATTTCGCAACCACCCAGTGTACGCTCAATTCTTGCTACCCACTTTCTTCACAGATACTATCTCGATCGAATCCACAGCATTACTGACCCAAATGCACGTCAAAAAGCCCCTCGTCGGTCTAGAAGGTGTTGGGGTTTCTATTGAAACAGGCGATTTTGTTGCCGGAGCCGTTCACGCCCGCGAGTCGATGGGCTACGATCGCGAAGGATTCATTATTCAGTCCTATCAACCCTTACCCGAATATTTTGGCTACCACTTCGTCGTAGGTTCCTGGATTGTCGGCGATACTCCATCCGGCATCGTATTGCGCGGAGATACCAATCCGATCACCGGACGACATTGCTTAATCGTTCCGCATATCGTGAGCGATCGTCTGGTGAATACTTAACTTCTAATCAGAATAACTATGAAATTACAAACTCATGATGTCCGGGGAATTCCGATTCTTAGCAGTGAGTGGAGTGTAGATGAATTTATTGCCGATGAGTTGAAAATTCCCGAAGTTGCGCCTACAATTCAGGCTGGATTTATGGATCTCCTGAGCCGAGATGTTTTCTCTGAGGGAGACAGTCAGCCACTCTACGAGCATCTGCTCTCTCGCAGTTCGGAGTTCTCGTTAGAATTCATGAGTGCGATCGAACTTTGGCTGCAAGACGAATTACGGCACTACGTTGCTCTACGTAAGGTCTATCACATGGTATCAGGTTTGTCCCCAGAGGCGATCGACCAAAAAAACCAGAGCCGGGTGCATGAACTCGAACCGATCTCGTTTCTGATTGAGAACGAATTCACCATTCTAGTTGGTTTAATGTTTGACGAAATGGGTTCCGTGTGGTCTTATCACCGGGATATTAAGGAATTCTACCAACACTATGGGAAGGGCTTTGCTCGCGTAGGACATTTGGTCACGCAGGATGAGGGGCGGCATTTTAGGAATGCTGCGACTCTCATCCAACATCGCCATCCCGACAAAATCGATCGCATTGAACCCTTATTAGAAAAGATTAGCGAGATGGAAGCCTGTCTTGCTTATTATCCCAAGACTTTCTTTCTCGATCACGCTCAGGAAAGACACCGCTTCCCGAAAGATTTTAATACCCAGGTGATTCAAAGAATTCTCTCTTTTTTCTAACAGAATTACCAAGTTAATCATCGGATCAACATTATTATACTTTCCGTGGCGATCGAGCATCTCCAACCTGACGCACTCTACCGGAACTTTCTCTTTCTCCTCTAACTCTGTGTCCTCTGCGGTTAAAAACTCTAATTCTTATATGAATTAAAGCATTTTTTCCAGAAATTGCTTGGCGCGATCGCACTTCGGGTTACTAAAAAACTCCTGCGGCGGCACATCTTCCCCCACCTTTCCCCCATCCAGAAACAAAATCCGGTGGGCGACTTCCCGCGCAAAACCCATTTCGTGAGTTACAATTGCCATTGTAATGCCCGTTTTCGTCAAAGCTTTCATTACATCTAACACTTCTTTAACCATTTCTGGATCGAGTGCAGAAGTCGGTTCGTCCATCAACAAAATATCCGGTTCCATAGCCAAACAGCGGGCGATCGCCACCCGCTGTTTTTGTCCCCCCGAAAGCTTAGAAGGATAAACATCTGCCTTATCTGACAAACCCACTTTTTCCAGCAATTCTAACCCCTTCAGACGCGCCTCATCCTTAGCCACCTGCTTCACCTTTACAGGGGCATACATCACATTTTGCAGCACAGTCATGTGTGGGAACAAGTGGAAATGCTGAAAAACCATACCCACTTTCTGGCGGATTTTCATAATATCTACCTTCGGCAAAGTAATATCCACTCCGTCAATGTATATGTGTCCCGAAGTCGGAATTTCCAGTAAATTCAAACACCGCAAAAAAGTAGACTTGCCGCACCCCGAAGGGCCGATAATGGCAATCACTTCTCCTTTATGAATCTCAGTAGTTATTTCGCGCAAAACCTTCAGATTGCCAAAAGATTTATACAGGCGATCGACCTTAACTACTAGTTTGGAGTCTGCGTTCGAGTACATTTGCCCCCCAAGTTAAACTAAGCACCATCAAATAATAAATTGCGCCGACAAATATCAAAGGTTCAAAGTAAATATACTTTTCTGCTCCCACAATTGTAGCGCGGCGCAGCAAGTCTTCTACGCCAATTACTGAAACTAAAGCTGAATCCTTCAGCAAAGCAATACTTTCATTCACCAATGCAGGCAAAATATTTTTCAACGCTTGCGGCAAGATAATATCGCCCATCATCAGTTTGTAGGGAACGCCAAGGGATTCTGCGGCTTCTTTTTGACCTTTATCTACGGCTTGAATTCCCGCGCGGATTGTTTCGGAAATATAAGCCCCAGAATTCAGGAAAAAAGTAATCACGCCAGCTTGCAGCGCCGATATATTATAGCCCGTAAGCTGGGGCGTTGCAAAATAAACTAAAGTCAACTGCAAAATTAGCGGCGTTCCTCGAAAAATTGAGGTGTAAGCAGTGGCAAACCAGAACAGCGGTTTAATGCTAGAAATCTTCAACAGAGACAGGACAATTCCCCAGATAAATCCGAGAAATGCCGACAGCAAGGTAAAAGTTAGCGTTACCCCAATCCCGGACAAAATATAAGGCAAACTCGGCAAGATTTTGCCAAAATCTAACCCGAACTTGGGCGCTACCGCAGGCTGATTTGCTTGAGCAGGTTCTTGCGGAATTGGTCGAGAAAACCACTTAGTAGCTAGTTCCTTAATTTGACCGCGGGCTTTCATTTGCTGGAGGACTCGGTTGAATTCTGGAACTAATCTCGAACCTTTGCTAAAGGCGATCGCCGAACCGCTTTCTTGAGTATTCGGGATTGTGTTAAATTCCAAGTCCGGGTTCGCTGCTGCATAACCCGTAGCAACAGTATCCTCGATCACTCCTGCCGCGATGCGGTTCGATTTAATTTCTTGAATGATGTCAGGAATCCTATTGAGAGCAGCCAGTTGCACCCCGGCCATTTTTTTCACAGCTTCCTGCTGAATACTTCCGAGTTGAACGCCTACTTTTTTCCCGGCTAAATCTTCAGCTTTGGTCAAATTGCTGCCTTTATTGGCGACAATTGTATTTTGAGCTTCGTAGTAAAGGTCAGAAAAATCAACATTTTTTTTCCTTTCTGCTGTGGGAGTCATTCCAGCCATGACAAAATCGGCTCTTCCCGCCTGCAAAGCAGGAATTAAGCCGTTAAAATCCATGCCAATTACTTTTAGCTCGTAGCCTAATTTTTTAGTAATATATTTGGCAATATCGATGTCAAAACCGATGATTTCGTTGCCGCTAACAGCCGTATCTTTAAATTCATAGGGCGGGTAGTCTGGGGAAGTCGCCAGTGTTAAAGTCTTGTTGGCTTGGGCGTAGCTGGCGATCGCGATTAAACAAAGGGCGATCGCGATCGCCGCCGCCAGCATTGATTTTAATTTTAAACGTTTCATATCGAACATTGTCCTAAAAAATCCCCTTGCCCAGAAAATATACCACAAATCGGAATCAAGTCACCATTGTAAAGGAAGATATACTCCTGGACGCACGGGTTGCCAGAAACCAGGTTTGATGGACAAACAAACTGCATAATTAGCCTTTAACAAGGGTAAATAACCCGGTTATAAAGGCATTAATCCGTCCATGGCTACAGATAGATGATTGTGCCACAAACTTATATTTAAAAAATGTCAAAAATGCACATTTTTTAACTTTTTAGAAGGTAAAGATTGCCCGCACAACTCCCACCAATGTTGTACCGTTGTCCTATTTGCGATCGGTATTTGTAATCATCCAGCATATTCCATTTGTGGAACAGGGTATTCAGTAGATCAGAGCAAAAGCTGATTGGGCGCGGGTTCCTTACGATTTGTTGGAACTGATCTCGAATCGGATTGTGAATGAGGTTAAGGGGGTGAATCGGGTGGTTTACGATATTACTCCTAAGCCGCCGAGAACGATAGAGTGGGAGTAATACCATTGTCGATTATTGATTTTCGATTTGGATAGATGCCGTCTGTAAGTCCTGTGTTAATTACAGGACTTACACAGAAAAATTATAGTCTAAGAGTCAACAGTCAACAGTCAACTGTGTTGAATAGTGTTGCAAAAATGCTTCCATTTCTGTCCGTCCTTGTTGGGTAATTGAGTTGTAGAAGACTTCTTTTTGTCCATTGGGAGTGTAGAAACGATAGAAGCGTCGATCTCGATCAATTTGTCGCAGGTATACTAAGGGAACGCCAACAGATGCAAGGAGTCGGGCTTTTTTGCGATCGCGCTCCTGCACCTCTGGGCGATCGTGCCAATGAGATTGACATTCTATCACCAGTTTGGCTTTGCGACTAGCACAATAACCGCGTTCCATCAAGGCGATATCGACTCTGGAACTCACCCAAAATTTCCAAAGTTCAATGGGAAGACGGGTGAAAGTTTCTGGACGAGAACAGATGATTTCTAGGGGAACTTGGGGACAGTAACGGAAGCGATCGCCTAAAATCATCTCTAGAATATCGATAGCGATCGTTTCTAACTCGTTGATGATTTCTCCGCTTTGGAATTGGGGAAATGAAGACAAAGAATTGTCATAGTCCAAGGCGTATAGCATGAGTTTTATTTCCGATTAGGGTTAGTGGGAATTAAAGAGGTTGTAGACGACTGTCCAAGCGTTTGCACCAATAGCGGTGGCAGTCCAAGTGCCCTTCTGGTAAGGTTTGCCTTCTTTCCGAGCGCGGTAAAGAGTTGTGGTGGATACCTCCAACAGTTGTGCGGCTCTATGGGTTGTGCAGGATTGCTCAATTACAGTTGGTTGGGATGGGAGTTTTACCCTTCTCTTTTTGTTAAGGGAGTCGAGGGGAGTGGGTGGCTCGTCTGGGAAAAGGCTGAGTTGGAAGGCTGTCATAAGCTGAACCTTTGAGTGTTAATGATTCAAGCCTATTGGAGTCAACTGGATTTCTCCAGAGCAAAACGGTTCAGAAAAAAGTGAACTGATCTGAACTGGTCAAGAAACTTGATGCTGACTATGCTAGGGATAGTTTTGATTGAGATTTTGCGCCTGTGCTGTTGTCCCGCCGTGGACTCAAGTCCACGGCTGATAGCGAAAGTCCACTCAAGTGGACTGAAGAGCGCTTTTTTGGGTCAGCATTTAGTCCTCTTTTAGAGGACTTTCGCTATCAGCCAGGGGTTTAAACCCCTGGCGGGCTATGCAACTGATGCAAAATTCTCAATTTCATCCACTCTAGTTGTTAGGAATGAGTCAAGCTATGGCATCTGGAAGGATTCGGATTGATGGCGCAGGTTTGGATAAAGTTCGTCAACGGATGGCTGAATTGGAAAAGCCACTAAATCCAGACAAACGGGGCTGGTCTCAAGAAAATCTTGAAGAACAAGCTCATGTGAGTCTCAGTACCATAAAACGCTTTTTTCAAGGTACGCCACGCGATCGCAGTAAGGTCATCTTAATTCTTAAAGCATTAGGATTTGAACCCATAAAATTTATTGCCGAACATGACTCAAACTTGCAGAATTCCGAACTAGAGCCACAGCCAAACATTGCGATTGATTGGCAGCGAGTTTGCCAAGAAATGTTAAATGAACAGCAAGAGGAGCAACGCTTCAGACGGAGAGCGACAGAATTGGGATTTGAAATCAATGTTTTTGTACCGCTAGGTTTAATCGAACGGAAACAGCAGCAGCGTCGCAGTGGTAATGTGCCTATGGAACTGTTGCATCAATTAGAACCGGAAGTCGTTACCCGAATTTACGAACATGATGAATTCATGACTGACGTTATTGAACAAAACCCTACTGGAAAAAATAAACATATTGCTATTGTCGGCGAACCAGGAGCAGGAAAGACAACGCTGTTAGATAAAATCGCCACTCACATTCAGGAAAATAATCAAGATTTGCCGATTTGCATTGCGCTGGCAAGTTTGCAAGGAAAGACACTGAAAGACTATATCCTTCAGGAATGGTTGCCGGAAGCTATGGCTCTGGTTTATCCTGATATTGATGTAGAGAAGTCTCACAAAACATCTCTACAAAAACGCTTGCGTCACGGTGGGGTGTGGCTGTTACTCGATGGTGTTGATGAAATGGCTGTAGGGGCGAACAGTTGTTTGTCCTTAGAAGAAATCCGAAACCAGCTTACTGATTGGTTGGGTAATGTGCGAGTTGTTTTGACCTGTCGAACCAATGTTTGGGATGCCAGTCTCAAGAATCCCCTCACAGGTTTTGATACTTACAAAACTCAGGAGTTTAAACAAGAGCAAGTAGATGATTTTATTCAGCAGTGGTTTGCTGAAGCAAAAAATATTCAACGGGGACAGGAGTTACAGAAAAAGCTGCAAGAACCCCAAAAAGAACGCATCCGCCAACTCGTAAAAAATCCGCTTCGCTTATCTCTACTGTGTCAAATATTCAGCCAAAATAAGCAAGTCGAATTACCCGAAACCAAAGCCGAACTATATCAACACTTTGTCCGCTATTTCTATGAGTGGAAACCATCCCAAACGGTTATTGATTGGGCGACTCAACCAGGTTTGCGAGAAGAATTACATCAAGCCCTCGGTCGTTTGTCTATAGCAGGATTGGATAGCGATGCTAGATTTCGGTTGCCACTGAGTTTAATTCAGCAAGAAATGGGCGATAGGCTGTTTAAATTAGCCTGGGATCTCGGTTGGCTGAATTTGGTAGATCGAGAATCTGCAACAGATGAACCTGTTTACGCATTCTTTCATCCTACATTCCAGGAATATTTTGCATCTTTATCTTTAGTAATTGATAATTATCAATTTTTCATGGAGCGCTATCGAATCTTTGAAAATCAATGGCTAGAAGTAGCTATATTATGGTTAGAAAGCTCCCAAATCTCAGCACTCCTAAAGAAAGAATTGAGCGACACAATAACCAATTTTAAAGAAGATAAATGGAAAAATATGTATAGGCTTAAGCTGCTACCATTAAATATAGTTTACTGGTGTCAATCTGGCGAAATAGAATTTATTGCTGGATGGGTGTATTGCGTTTGCTTGGATGAGAATACACAAACAACAGTATACAAATTACTGTTTCCGGGTTATGAGGAATTCATCATAGAATCGTTAAAATATTACGCTTCCAAAGAAGCCTGTGATATTATAAGTGAAGTCATCAATAATAATACGGATTTAGAAATTTACGAACTATCGAGCCTTTTGGAAGTTTTATTTAAAATCAACCCGGAGCATGAATGCTTAAAAGTATTAATCCCTAAATTATTAAAAGACGATCGTGAGGGACGTGCCATAGAAGTAGCAAAAATAGCTTTAAAAAATGATAATTTCAAGCAAATTGCCGGTGATTTTTTAGTTAATGCTTTATTGAGAGAAGATGAACAATACGAATTACACAATGTTTTAATTATTAATGTTTTAATGGATTCTCAGATTTTGGACAAAGTGGTTATTGGTAAGTTAATATCATTTTTAAATAGTCAAAATCTTACGATTCAAGCGCAAGCTATTTCACATTTAGACAAACTCAGCCTAAATCATAACGCTTTAGTCAACAATCACGAAGTATTGGATGCTTTGATTAATTTCATAAGTCAAAATCCAGACAATTACATAAATATTATTCCTGCTATTAGTGTAGTCAAGAGACTTGATATTGATATTTCAAAAGTCAACATAGCAATCATCGACTTGTTAGATAACTCACAGGAACCAGTAATTATGTATTCATTAATTAAATCTTTATTTGATTATTTGGAAAACCAAGGCTTTATTGTAGAATGTATTAATAAATTATCCCAATTAATTGCTAATGAAGTAGAAGAATATCATAATACAAACGAAGAGTTAAAGTCAACTACAAGTAACGATACAGAAAATATAAATAATTATTTCATGGAAAAAGAATATAGTGAATTTGTCTCAATAATTAGCGCTCCAGAAAAATTAAACCTTACAAATTTGATGCAAAATAAGTTTACCGGGAAATTATTTAATTGCGAAGAAATTGCGATGGCCAAAATTCAACAAAATAATTTTGAACTGATCGATAAAATAATTGAAATTATCCAAACAAATAAAGATAATATATTGCGCCTTATTTGTATTAAAATTTTGATTAACATTGAACCATTATCAAAACAATCGATTATTGAGAAGTTAGTAAATTTAATCAAAGATAATCAAATTCAATACTTGGTTGCCGCCGAATTAAAACAAATTACTCACAAAGCACAACTGCAAAGGCTAGTTTTTGGTCTAAAGGATTATGTGGAAGATGCAGTTGCTAAGTTGGACACTGATTTATATATAATTGCTCATTCAGTGCTGTGGCATTGTGCTAATCACTTGAGTTATACGGAATTTTATGACGCTTGTTGCGTTCAACCATCCTGTACTGACTTAGAGGCATTTGAAAACATCTCTATTGCTAACTCTTCTACTCCTCAACTCCTTAAGCTTGTTGGGCAATTGTCAGTTATTCAGTCTGCGGTTTCCCATAATGAAGAACTCGATCGAGCAGTACAACTGATTTGTATTGATGGTAGCGAATTTAACCCTCCAGATAATCCCGCCACTGATATCTACATTCAAATGGTAGAGCAAGGTTGTCCAGAACGACAAGAAGGAATACCCACAACTATGCCACTGCTCAAAGCCTATTGGCGACTGAATTTGAGAAACCTAGAAAAACGAGTTGCTTTGGTGTTCTACAACTCTAAAATCGATCGCGAATTCAGCGAACCTTTTCTAACTGCACTGAGTGCTTTTGGAGGCACGATCGCAATCATCACCGCTCGACCATGCGACAATGTAAAACGCATTTCTCCTAACCATCCGAATCTCATCGATGCAGTTTTGAAATGGCTGCATCGATCGATTTTGGAGGCTTGAATTTTGATTTTGGCAGAAGGCGATCGCTTTTTCACCAACTCAGGCCCGATCGCACTCATTCCCCCAAATCCAACTCGATCGTAACTTTTCTTCATCTTTCTCTGAATTAAGAGAATCGTCAGCTAAAACAGAGTAGGAGAATTTCCGCTACGATCGAGAGTAGATAGGCTAGCACCAGATAAAATAAAGTAAAAATTCCCTCCGCACTACCCGTTGAGATGGCTGCGAGCTCTCGGTTCAAAAATGGAGATTTTGCTACCTTGGCATTTGTGGGGGGAAATGGCTACAGAAACTCAAAATACTTGGAATTTATACAAATAGAAAGACAGAAATCGACGACAGCCGATCGATCTATTGTGGAAAACTTGCCATTTTCTGTGGAAAAACCCCCTTTTCCTGTGGAAAACTGCTACTAAATTAAGTGCGATCGCTCTAATTCCCTTGATAGCATTTAAAAAATTAGAGGAATTGCGATCGCAAAAACCGCCTTCATCCTTCATCCCTCAAGCTGCTGTTTGCTGGAAATACAGCCTACATTTTTCCTCCTTCCTGCTTCCTCTTTCCTTCTTCCTTTTCTTCAGAATCGTAGCTAATGTGGTCGGACTTGTAAGCAGGAGGCTCGAGGTGAATTAAGATGCGTACAGGGCTGAAACGTTCTTCCAACCGGGCTTCTACTTCTTCTGTAATCCCGTGAGCTGTTTCTACATCAACAGCATCGACGATCGCGTGCATTTCAATAAACACTTGACGCCCGATCAGGCCGCGGGAGGCGATCGAGTGACAGTTAACAACGCCGGGCACATCCATTGCGATCGCGTGAATAACTTCCGGTGCGATCGCCATTTCATCCACCAACCAAGGCAGATTTTCCCTTAAAACCTTCCAACCGCTGCTAAATACCAAAACAGCCACAGGAAAAGACAAAAACACATCCAGGGATTGTAATTGAGGTATATTCCAAACCTGCCCTTGCCAAACACCGATCAACCCGGCGATGACCATAATTGTCACCCAAACATCGCTCATCGTGTGCTGAGCGTCAGCCACTAAAATCGCGCTACCGAGACGTTGGCCAACTCTGCGCTCGTAAAAAGTGACAAAAATATTAATCCCCAGTACAATCAGCAAAATCCACAGTTCATTTGGGGATATTTTGACAACTTTACCGCCGTTAATCAGCCTTTCGACAGCACCGCTGAGAATTTCAAAACAGGCAATCCCCAGAAAAGCAGCAATTCCCAGAGCTCCGAGAGCATCAAATTTTTGGTGTCCGTAGGGATGATCGCGATCGGGCTGCGGATTGGCATAATGATTAGTTACCAATCCTAAAATATTATTAGCGCTGTCCGTGACGCTGTGCAAAGCATCTGCCAGCAAACTGAGGGAACCAGTCAGCAATCCCACCGCTGCTTTAATTGCCATCACCAGCAAATTGAGCAATAAGGTAATTATTAAAACCTTGCGGACTTCGGAACGGTTATCGGCAACCATAAAATCTCCTCGATCTGCCGTCAAGTTTTCAGGCTTCTAGTTTAAAGCTTATCAAGTCATAACAGGTTAAAAGTATTGCTGAATCTAGCTTGCGACTAGATTTATATTCATTAATTTAGCCTAGCTTCTTGAGACAATTTTTAATTAATAGCAGTTTCGCAGTCCAATTGAGCTGGAATGTACTTCTTTTGGGTTACTATATTTTTTATCATTAACAATAGTATGTTAAATTTCATTGCCCATGTCTCTTTCTCCGCTGACACTGAATTTAGTCGAAGGTTCTGTCTCCTTTAGCTTTTCCCCGCAAGCCGCGCGGGATTTGCAAAGCGAAATTGCAGCTTTGATGGAAAGCTTGAAAGCTGTAGCAGCCAAAACCGCTGGCGCTAAAGCTTCTCCCCAAAAACCGATGGAATATCGGTATGCAGGAGATGTATTTTTGGAGGTTTTCTGCAACCCGAATATCTGGCCAACTCCTTTTGCTGCGAAAGTGCTGATTACGGTTAGGGACGATCGCGTGCGCGTGACCACCGAAGCCGAACTCAGCCGCCTGCGCGACGATCTCGCTCAGTATATCGAACAAGTGGGTTGAGATTCTCAACCTCGATCGTTTGTAGTTAATAGGTTGAATCTGAGTTCAGATACCATTCTCAAGAACAGGCTTTCCAGCCTGTTCCACAAACATTGAATTTTCTTTTGGGGAGTAGGGGTTGGGTTTCTAGGCCGCCCGTGAAAGGATTACTGACAAAGGATACCTATCAGCAGGCGAAGCCGACCATTCCCACATTGAACCTGCATAATTCTTAGCATTAAATCCCATATTTGTCAAGACACAAGTCAACCAGGCAGAGCGAATTCCCCCAGTACAATAACTCACAATTTGAGTTGACTGCGAAACTCCTTTTTGCTGCAAAATAGCGACAATTTCCTCACGGGTTAGCAGTTGTCCGCGCCGATCCATTAACTGTTTATAGTAAAGGTGAACCGCACCGGGAATGTGGCCGCCCCGCTTTTCTCCGTAAGGCGTTTTACCTGCATATTCTCGCCGCTCTCTGGCGTCAATAATGACTAAATTCTCATATCCTAAAATAGCTGTCAATTCATCCCGCCGAATTTCCCAATTCGAGCGGCGAGATATTACAAAATCTCCTATTTTCGGTGGATTGTTTGTAGCTTTTACTCGATTAATTCCAGCTTTGATTAAAGCCCGATATCCTCCATCGACAAAAACTGCTTTTTCGTGTCCAAAAGTCCGCAACATCCAAACAATTCGCCCCTCTTCGCCCCACCCTTTCACCGAATCGGCAACGACTATGACAGGTTTTTCTTGACAAATACCAATTGCTTGCAGTTTTTGAGTTAAAACTGTGTTATTTTCGATAATTTTTCCCTTGTGGGGAAAGTGCGATTGAGAAAATTCCTGCCAAGTTACGGGAATAGCTGGCGGGAGACGGCCAAACCACTTTAAAATGGGTGCGCGAGCATCTAGTAAAGTAGCTTCTTGTTCCAGCAATTGCTTAGCTAAATCTGCATTTACTATCCAGTTATTTGCTAAATTACCCAGTAAATTAGACATAATTTATTGAGTAACTTTTGCTGTATTAGCACCGCAGGCTAAAACCCCTTTGGTATTAGTTGGATTAGCTGGTTTAGTCTTGCCAGGAGCAGCATTTAGACACAAGATTGTTTGTGTCTTGTTTCCCACCAAAAAGACTCCCCCCACAAAACTTTTGAGATTAGCTTGTTTCGATACTCCGTAGTTAAATACAGCACCTTTTTTCATCATGCCGATCGAGTAGCTGTAATTGGCTGAGTTAGGTTTAACTTGGAGACCGAGATAAACCAATAGATTGGAAACAGAACTTGTAAAGCCTGCTTTTTCAGCATAGTAAACTTGCTGAGCTTTATTCATCGAACGCACAAAATTTTTCGCTTGTGATTCCTTAGCTTCAAGCGTTTGTGAAACTTGAGCTTCCGAGACAGGACTGAAAACAACTGGCAGAGTTAGAGCTGCGATCGCAACTTTTATCTGCCAGTTGCTGCTGCTATAAATCCTGCTGATTTTCACAGATACCAGGTGGAATGAGCAGTTGAGAAACATATAATTAAACTAATTGTTTTGCCTGAAACTGTTTCAATGCCCCAGGAGCAACCGTGCCGTGTTCTGTGATTATTCCCGATATTAATTCCGCCGGAGTCACGTCAAAAGCGGGATTGTAAAATTCTACTCCCACAGGACAAATTCGCGTAGTTCCAACTTGATACATTTCAACTGGATCGCGTTGTTCAATAGGGATTTTGCTGCCGTCGGAAAGTTCAAAATCAATTGTAGATAGAGGCGCAGCGACAAAAAACGGTACGTTGTGAGCTTTGGCAACAATTGCTAAACTGTAAGTGCCAATTTTATTGGCAGCGTCGCCATTAGCAGCGATTCTATCTGCACCGACAACTACCGCGTGAATCATGCCTAGTTTCATGCAGTGAGCGGCCATATTGTCGGCTATTAATGTGACAGGAATTCCTTCTTGCACGCATTCCCAAGTGGTGAGTTTGGCACCTTGGAGACGGGGCCGAGTTTCGTCTGCAAAAACTCTTCCGAGTCTTCCTTCTCGCCAAGCAGAACGAAATACACCTAAAGCAGTTCCGTAGCCTGCTGTTGCTAATCCACCGGCATTGCAGTGAGTTAGTAAGTTCAATTTTTCGGGTGTAGCTGGCAGAACTTCTAAACCTTTGTCGCCGATATCTTTACAAGTTTGCAAGTCTTCTGCTTGAATGGTTTTGGCCATTTCTAACAAAGTTTTTTGCACTTGTTCGACAGAACCGCTAGTTCTCTCGGCAGTTTTAAGCATTCGCGATATGGCCCAAAACAAATTAACAGCAGTGGGACGGGTGGAACGCAATAACTGGCCAACTTGTTCTAATTTAGTAAAAAACTCGGTACGATCGCCCGTTTCGATTTCTCGCGCCCCCAAATACATCCCGTAGGCTGCTGCTACCCCGATCGCCGGAGCACCTCGGACTATCATAGTTTTAATCGCCTCAGCCATATCTTCGCAGCGGCTAATTTCGACTACACCGTATTCTTTCGGGAGTCGGTTTTGGTCAATTAGCAGAACTCTGTCTTCTTTCCAAGTGACGGGGGAAACAGGGGAGTTTTGAGGGGTCATCGATTTCAATGATGTGAGGGACAAGTTTCTATGATGCCATGAAGGCGACTATTCCTCTATGTTATGAGGGACACGCTGAATTTGCCAAAATCCCAGCCCTGCGGTTTTAGCTTCGAGACAGGAGATTTGAGATTGAATAATTGCTGCATACCTACCACTCTCTGGGTTTGGAACTTATACAGAGTTGGATTCTTTTTCACCAAAGTATACTTAGTAAAAAACCGAACATTAAGTTGTGTAAATTATACTTACGTTTTTTGAAAAATTTCCGTAATCGGGAACAAGCTAGCTGTACCTGGGGTCTGCTTTTTTTAAGTTGAGAATAAAAAAGTGCGATCGAGCAACTTTCCAGATCCAACTGATTTACAAGAATCACCAAAATAGATAATCGTAAAGCTTTGTCTGTACAATTTGTACTGAGTTAAAGGCAGGTTTTGTGGTAGCCGTATTTGTGGTGGATTGAAGTAGCGACTATCATCGCACGGAAACAACATTTTGAAAACCTAACTAGGTGCATGGGGAAACAGTAATTATGAAAAACAAACAAATAGTATTCGTAGATTCAGCAGTTGAAGATTGGCAAAGTCTGGCCACAGGAGTTAAAACGGGTACAGAGGTAATTTTAGTCGATCGCACGCGGGACGGCATCGAACAAATTGCCGAAGCACTGCAGAGCCGCAAAGGTATAGAAAGCGTTCACATTATTTCTCACGGGGAATCTGGAAGTTTGCAGCTAGGGCCAACTATCCTGAATTCCGACAATTTAGAAACATATAGCGACTGTTTGAAACAGTGGTTTTCGTCATCTGTAAACTCAATTAAAAATCGATTTGAAATTCTGCTATACGGATGTAACGTAGCAGCAGGTGAAAAAGGAGAGGCTTTTGTACAAAAGCTAAGCAAGTTAACAAAAGCTAATATTGCTGCTTCTTCAGATATTACGGGGAGCGCCCAAAAAGGCGGAAACTGGGTACTTGAATACGCTACGGTCGCGATTAAAACAGGATTGGCGATCGAGCCGGAGGTAATGGCAAGTTACGCGCATACCTTGGCGATATTCACTGTTACTAATACCGCTGACTCTGGGCCTGGTTCGCTCCGAGATGCAATTACTCAAGCTAATGCCCTTGCTGGGGCGGACATTATTAACTTCAACATTCCCGTCGCAGGCGTTCAGACGATCGCGCCATTGACTTCTTTACCAATAATTACCGAGGCCGTAACGATCGACGGCACCTCTCAGCCAGGATTCGCCGGCACCCCACTGATCCAACTCGATGGAACCAATGCCGGGGCTACAACTAACGGCATACTCATCACCGGCAGTGGCAGCACCATTCGGGGACTGGCAATCAATCGCTTTCAGGGTTCTGGAATCTTCATTTTAGGTAATACCGCCACAGGCAACTCTGTACTTGGCAACTATATCGGCACCGATTCCAACGGTACCGCAGACTTGGGCAACGGTGCTAATGGCGTAGTAGTTGACAATGCGGCGGGTAACACGATCGGCGGGACTGCTGCGGGCGATCGCAACATCATTTCTGGCAACAATGCTTTCGGCGTGTTAATCAATGCCGCAGGTGCCACAGGCAACCGAGTGCTAGGCAACATCATCGGCACCAACGCTGCTGGTACTGCTGCGTTACCCAATACCTTGACGGGCGTGCAAATATCGGGTGGTTCTAACAATATCGTTGGCGGAACGACAGTAGCCGATCGCAACTTGATTTCTGGCAATGGCAGCGCTGGCGTGTTTATCGATGGTGCCACAGCCACAGGCAACACTGTGCTGGGCAACTTCATCGGCACCGACATCAACGGTACTGCAGACTTGGGCAACATCGGTTTTGGCGTGGCTATTCAGAATGCGCCCAACAACACGATCGGCGGAAATACCGCAGGTGCGCGCAACATCATTTCCGGCAATAATGCTTTCGGTGTAGTGATTCAAAACACCCCTGCTACCAGCAACGCTGCCACAGGCAACAGAGTCGTGGGCAACTTCATCGGCACGGATGTCAACGGCACCGCAGACTTGGGCAACACCTTGACTGGGGTACTCATACAGGATGCTGCCAGCAACACGATCGGTGGCACTGCTGCGGGCGATCGCAACATCATTTCCGGCAATGACGGCTTTGGCGTCCAAATTCTCAACGCCAATGCCACTCTCAACTCTGTACTCGGCAACTACATCGGCACCAACGCCGCCGGCACTGCTGCCTTGCCAAACACTATTGGTGTAGTTGTAGACAATGCACCCAGCAATACGATCGGCGGTAGTGTCGCAGGCGCTGGCAATATCATTTCCGGCAACAGCAGTCCCAGCGCCGGTTTAGGCGTGCAGATTACAGGCGCCTCTGCAACAGGCAACACTTTGCGCGGCAATTTCATCGGCGTTGCAGCCAACGGTACTAGCCCCTTAGGCAATAGCTCAATCGGAGTACAGATTACCGCTGCAGCAACTAATAATGCGATCGGCGGTACAGCAGCAGGTGAAGGAAATATCATCGCCAACAATGGCAATATCGGCGTAGCTGTAGCATCCGGTACCGGCAACAGCATCCAAAACAACTCGATCTTCGCCAACCTTGGCATCGGCATCGATCTCGGCAACAACGGCATCACCGCCAACGATGCAGGCGACGCCGACATCGGTGCTAACAACTTCCAAAACACCCCGGTACTCACTACCGCTACCGCCAGTGCTGGCAGCGTCACCGTCGCGGGAACTTATAACAGCATTCCCAGTGCCAATTTCACCCTCCAATTTTTCGCCAACAATCCCCCGGGAACCCAAGGTCAAACCTTAATTGCTTCTATCCCGGT
>NZ_JAUBQR010000362.1:0-3463 GCF_036701385.1 Microcoleus sp. Pol12B4
TACTGCCGAACAAGCCGTTTTATCGCTGATGGAACGAGCTTTGAAACCGGAGATTTTATAATCTGTACGGCTAGATAAGTAGGGACTTAAGCTTTGCTTAAGTCCCTACCCGTAGCTGAAGTTTCAAAAAGTGGTGTTACGAGTTGCTAGTTATGAATTAAGAGTTGTAAGCGACATTGGTTGAGCGGTCAGATTGATGTTTCCATCGCTCGGTAGATAAAGAGTTTAAGGAATTGAAGATGAGTTGTGAATCCAAAACTCTTTAACTCATAGCTGCTACTTAACTCCTAACTTATAATTCATAATTTGCAGAGCTAGTTGAACCAGCTTTACATCTTGCCTTGCTGCATTACCTGTTGAAGGTGCTGCCGAATTTCCTGCGCGTGCTCCATGTCAGCTTGCTGCAATTTTTGAAACAGCTCAGCACAAGGCTGAGAACCCATTTCTTGAGCATCTTTCATGTAAGCGTCGTAGGCTTTCAAAGCTTCAGACTTGTTTTGCAAAACTGTTAACAAATCGTACTCGAGGTTGCTGATGACTGTACTACCGTTAGTGCTCATAAACTGACCCTCTGCTAGGATTTGTTCCAAGTTTGACCGATCCAGAGATGACTGTTCATCTATCTAGAAGGGTAGATAATTTTTACTTTCCGCCGTAATAAAACGCAACTTCTTTATCTTTCAGCGGTGCGAAGTCAGCAGCAACTAGCATTTTATCGAGCTCGTTTTGAGGCAGATGTTTGACACCGATTCGGACAATGCGCGATCGCATTGTATTTGACACGCCACTGCGCTGTCTGCCGGCTTCTAATCCCATCACTTGCTTGTAGAGGTCTAATTTTGCTTGCGGAATCGGAGTACCGTCAAAGTCGATCCCAGAGGCAATCGCCACATCGATCGCATCTGCACCAGTTGTAGATTGAGCCGCTGAGTTTGTTTCTGAAGACATTGTGCTATTAAACCGAAGTTTGTTGTGGAAGCATTTTATCAGATCAGTCTTTTATTTGGTCAAATTTGTCAATATTTTGGGTTTCCATGAATATTTGACGTTTGCATGAATATTTGGGGCGTTTGCCCGAAAGTCCCCCGGGGGCTTTACCCCCCGTCTCACAAAGCAAGTCCACTTCAGTGGACTAAAGATAAAAATAAAAAATCCTTTCCAGTCGTTTTTAAAGGACTTTTGCTATTAGACACAGGTTTAAACGCCAGAGAGTTGCGGACTGACGAACTAACAAAGTGGCAGACTTAATTATAGTGAAAAAACCGATCTACTTCGCTCAAATCCACATTTCCCCCACTGACAATCACGCCAATTCTGGCATTTTCAGCCTGCACAATACCTGACAATAAAGCCGCCGCCGCTAACACTCCCGTCGGTTCCACAACTATCTTCATGCGTTCCCACATAAAAAACATTGTCTGGCGAATTGCGTCTTCGGAAACAGTTGCCATCTCGTCCACATAATGCAGCAACAAAGGAAAGGTTAATTTCCCCAAAGATGGCGTGCGCGCACCATCAGCAATCGTATCCGGGTTAATAACAGTTTGCAGCGTTTTCGTGCGGAACGATCGCGCCGCATCGTCTGCTTGTTCTGGTTCTACTCCTATTACCTTACACTGCGAAGACAAAGTTTTGGTCGCGATCGCGCATCCCGACAGCAAACCCCCGCCACCGCAGCAAACTAACAGCAAATCCAACTCCCCAACTTCTGCGATTAATTCCAGCGCCGCCGTACCTTGTCCCGCAATCACCCACGCATTATCGTAAGGAGGAATAATTGTCAAGTGCCGTTCGGCGCCAATTTTAGCGGTAAACTCTTCGCGGGAAACTTGAGTGCGATCGTACAAAATAATCTCTGCACCGTAGCCGCGAGTCGCCTCTTGCTTGACTTTTGGCGCATCTGCCGGCATGACAACAGTAGCAGGAATTTCTAGCAACCGTGCCGCAAGGGCGATCGCCTGCGCGTGATTTCCCGAAGAAAAAGTCAACACTCCCCGCTGTTTTTCGGCTTCAGATAGCTGCATCAAAGCATTGCAAGCACCCCGAAATTTAAACGAACCCGTGCGCTGAAAGTTCTCGCACTTGAAAAATACCTGAGAATTTGTGCGTTTGTTGAAAGTTTCCGAAGTCAGCACCGGCGTCTTGAAAGTTTTGCCCTGCAAGCGATTTGCCGCCGCTTCCACATCCGCAAAACTGACTGACAAGGGATTTTGGGCAAAGTCGGTACTCATAGATTTTAGATTTGGGCGATTGAGAACTTTATTTGTAGGATGGGCATAGCCCGCTGCACTCATACCATTAAATTATAAATTTTTATCATAAGTTTATTAATAATTATCATTAGCGGTTGCGCTTAATTGTTAAAAAAGCTGTTGACATAAATCAAAGTTATGGCAATTTACTATCAAAAAGTAAACGGACGTTTGTACTTGCACAGGAGAGGGATTAATGAATACAAATTTAACCACCGCCCGATTCATTGTTGGGAAAGGGCAAGGCGCAGTGTCCTGATTTTGGGTAATATCCAATCCGTTGGCATCGGAATTATTCATCTGTCTCTTCCCTGTCTCTGTATCCTCTGTGTCCTCTGCGTTTATATCGACTCCGATACAACCGGAATCGATATAACGGGTAAAGTAAACCGGGTTGGATGGTGAAATTAGCCTCGCGCTCGCGCTCGAATCTAACCCTGGACACCAATGCAAAAGAGAACTTGGCAAGGCCATTTCCCTACCGAAAAAAGAGCAACTAAATTGTTTAACAATTACCAAAAAAAAGGACACAGTATTACTGTGTCCTTACCTGTTTATTGTAGGAACACGGCTTGCCGTGTCCCTAACCGTACCGATATCCCGATTAGGATTCTTGCCGTTTAGAACAAGAACAATTCAGTATTACCGGTCGGTCCCAAATTGACATCGACAGTGGCAAACAAACTGTTACCACCAACCGTAGAACCGTTGCTATCGTAATACAGTTTAGTAGACAAACCGTCGTAGATAGCCATGATCGACGGCCCGGTTAGAGTTGCTTCAAACACAGTTACATCAGACACTGTGCTGCTGTAAGCGTAGAAACTCGAACCCAAAGGCCCAGATCCGGTTGTAAAGGCTGTAAAACCAGTGCTGTCGAGGTTAATTACATCATCAGTAATGCTGTAATTGGTAATGAAATCCCCGCCGTCAGCAGTAGTTCCGCTGAACACAAACACATCCAAACCAGCACCGCCGTTGAGAACATTGGTTCCCACACCACCGATTAAAGTGTCATTCCCGATGCCGCCGTTGAGAGTATCGCTACCGCCACCGCCGAAGAGGCTGTCATTACCATCGTCGCCGGAAATGCTGTCGTTACCCAAACCACCGTCGAAAATGTCGGCACCAGAACCGCCGCTGAAGATGTCAGCAAACTCAGTACCAGTGACGCTGTTAGCATCAGCATTTCCGGTAAACAACACAGGAGT
>NZ_JAUBQR010000039.1:0-36234 GCF_036701385.1 Microcoleus sp. Pol12B4
TTGGCACAAACAGGGGAGATTTTAGCTTCTCTGGCTGGTGTTTCTGCTAACAGTATTAGTGCTGCTAATTTCGGATTAATTTGAGATTGAATGCGCCAGGGGAGCAATCCTTTATCCCCTGGCCATATTCACTCGGCGATTGCAACCGCCGAACAATCTTCAATCCGTGCAGGCGGATTTTGTCTGTGTATAAACGGTTTCAACCGCCGAATAATCAAGGGGATAAAACCCTATTTAACCTAACTTTTCACATCAGTATCGCTGATATCGCATTCCCGGTAACTGCGAAACTAATCCCAATAATTCCAACTGCAAAAGTATACTAGAAACTGTTCCCGCTTCTAATCCCGCTGCTTCTACAATTACATCAAAAGAAATCGGCCCAGATACGATCGCACTTAACACCTTAGCCAATTCCGGCTCCAACGGAGGCGCTTGCTTCTCAAACGTCGGATTTGGAGGAAATAGCGACAACTGCTCGGCTCTATCCAATTTTGGCATAGCTCCGAGCATTTCCAACAACCTGTCTTCGCTTAACAGTCGATCGCTACCCGGTAGAATCGGATGAGCACCTTTACTCAGCAACTCCAAACAACCAAAAGAACGCTCATCATCCAATCTTGCCGTCAAAACATACACATCCCGGCAAAAATCATTCGCTTGATAAGCAGTAATTAAAGCACCCGATTTGTGCGGAGCTTCTATCACAATTGTAGCGCGGCTTAAGCCAGCAATTATGCGATTTCGGCGGGGAAAATTAGTTTTATTCGGTTGAGTCCCCGCCGGATATTCGCTAATTATCAATCCCTGCTGCAAAATGCGATCGCACAACCTCTCATTTTGTTTAGGATATACAATATCTACTCCCGTCCCCACTACTGCGAAAGTCCTTCCTCCCGCCTCCAAACAGCCTGTATGAGCCTCTGTATCAATGCCCGCAGCCAATCCCGAAACCACAGTAAAACCGCTTCTAGCCAAAGCCATACTAATTTTGCGAGCCCACCTTCTGCCGTATTCCGAAGGGCTGCGAGTGCCAACTATTGCCACCGTCGGCGTAATTCCTTGATTCTCTTTTACATCAACTAAACCACGATAATACAACACTGGTGGCGGATTGGGAATTTCCAATAATAAGCGGGGATAATCTGGATCTGCGGGCGTCCAAAAACAGGGATTTTTTATAAGATGTTTTTCGATAAATTCTTCGGGATTGAGTTTAGTGCGTTCTTGCACAATGCTCTCAATTATCTGCTTCCCGAACCCTTCGATTCGCATTAAATCTACTGGTTTTGCCGTCCAAGCTTCTGCCAAACTATTGAAATTTTGGTGCAATCTTTGCAACAAAATCGGCCCGATACCGTTAATTTGTGACCATGCTAACCAGTATGCGCGTTCTTCTAACAACGAGTTGCCCTCAACTTATCTGAGAATGATTTTATCATTTTTGGTTGAATTATGGTAGGAAAGGGCACTGCCTTGTCCTGTATTTTCACAGATTCACAAGTGCTATATAAATATTTTTTTACGAACCGACAAGGCGCTAAGAACGCGAAGGGAGTTAAGAGAGATGTTGACAATTACTGGCTAGGTTTTCCAATCTACAAAACGGGCATAAATATAAGCAATGATTTCTCCGATTACTGTCCGGAAACCTTCGCTAGATTTCCACCATTCTTGGGAATTGTAATCTTGCGGTTCCGCCACTATAATCCCGACTTTAATCTCAGGATTCAGCACTTCTTTAAATACAAGCCAACTTCGGCGGGCGTGAGGGCCAAAGGAATAAAGATTAATTGAGTTAACTTTTAAACCTGAAGTAGAAAACCAATCTCGAAGTGCGATCGCAGAAGCAGCAGTGCGGTGTTTCACAACACTCGCGGCTGGTACTGCTATTACTTGGTTTTTATCAAATCCTAGCGCAATAAAAGTCGCGGCAGTTAGTGCGGCATAATTTTTATATTCAGCGAGATAGTAGCCTTTACTTAAAGGAAGTCCTGTGGTAATTAATTGGCTGTATTCCCCTTTTTTGAATTCGGCGATCGCACTTTCGATCGCATAATCCGGCAACCAGCCTTCGACAACCAATATATCTGCTTTAATCGGCGCATTGACCGCCAAAAACGGATGGATATTTGTGAGAATTAAGAGCATTGCTATTATTAATCCCATGACAGCAATTACCCAACCTTCTCTGGTAATAGCCCACATTTCCCGGCGGCGAATTAGACTCACTTTGATGTTTAGTTTTCGCAGTCTGGCAAAATTCATATAGCAGATATTTAAGCAAGAAGGAAGAAGGAAGAAGGAAGAAAGCTCTTCTTCCTTTTTCTATACTATTGGTGTTTCAGATACTCAAAAACGCTTTTATCACCGATATCCTGCGGCATGGGTTGAAAAAACTTTCGTACAGCAAAGATGATAAACAAAGCAGCCCAAATAGCCAGCAAAAACTGTTCATTTTCATTTGACAAAAATCCGAAAATATGTCCTAAGATTAAGAAAGGAACTCCCGGTGTCAAAAACTTAGTTTCGAGGCGATTAAAACAGAATGCTTCCTTAAAATAAATGCCATTTAACGCCGCAAAAGTAAAGCCAATTCCCCACAACGTGGCTGGGTGTTCGTACACTGCTAAAGCTAGAGGTTGGCTGCTTTGTAGGGCGACAAACAATGCTGCTGCGCCGCCGATCGCCCAAAACACTTGTAGTGTTCGGTGTAGCGCAATCATGTAAATGTGAATAGTTGCTAAGCTGACGCCTAAAGCTATCCAGAAACAAGCAAAAACAGGCGTTACAGCTTGCATTGCAATCGGGTTGTCGCCCTGTTGCAACACCAGAGTAGTGCCGATCGCAAAACACAGCGCCGCCACCCCCAATCCAGCGCGGTAAATCAACACGCCCGTGCGATCGTTTTGAGTAATCGTAAATTCGCCGAATTGTCCTTGATAGACTGGCGATTCATCAGACGATTTCAGTAGTTGCATAATAGCTTCCTCCTATCAGACACGAATGTACTTCTGCCAAGATATACTTTATTGATAAACCGAGCCAGCGAGACCGAGCGATGCCTAAAGTTAACAAGCCTAAAGTTAACAAGTCTAAAGTTAACAAATCTAAATTTGACGATCGCCCCGCTCAAAGCAAATCCCTTCCTTCACAATCCGAACTTCCTCCAGTTCAGCTTGATGAAACCATTGTAGCAGGCAGAAGACCGAAACCGCTAAACGACTTCCAGCGCCTGCTGGAGGAATTATCCGAATTGAGAGCGGGGTTCGATCCAGAAATGTTAGCGCATCTAGAGGAAAATATCCCCTTTAATACCAAGCAATTTGAAACTAAAATTAGCAAGATTTTAGGGTCTAAAAATATTGATTTCAGCCTCAAAAATTCAGTCAAATATCTAGATTACATCAAGCAAAATATTCAACTACCGTGCCACGTTACCGGCATAGAAGAGTTTGAATGGGAAGAAGAATATACTATGGGTTCCGGAAGCAAAAAAGAATATGCAAGGCTCAAAAAAACTCAACCTTCTTATACTGATAGATTCACAATTAATCGGTTGGAGGATTTGGTGGTTCAGGAAGAAGGCATATTTGTGGAAGTGCAGCGCATCGGCGATCGCCAAAAGTTTATGTTGCCTTTATCAGAGTTAGAATCAGTTGATGTAATCTCCCGAAACAATCAGTTATTAGATGATTATGCCGTGTGGTTTATCAATTATTAAGGAAAAGTGGAAAAGTGGCGGAGGGGAAGAGCGGAAGACTGGAAGAAGGGGAGAGTGGGGGATGGGAAAAATCTTCCTTCTTCCTTCTTCCTTCTTCCTTCTTAATTAAATGGAAGTCGGCAAGTGGGATCGCGAAACCAAAGCCAAAGCTTCAACCAAACTGCGAACAGCGGCAATCATCGCCACTTCGCTATTAAGTTGGCTGACAGCAGAACCGACACCAACACCCGCAGCACCCGCTCCAATAGCGAGGGGTGCGGTGACGCTGGAGATACCGGAAGCGCAGAGTACGGGGACGGATACGGCGCGGGAAATTTCAAAGGCGGCAGCCAAAGTAGGCGCTGCTTTTTCAATTAATCCCAATGTGCCGGCGTGAATTGGTTGAGCGCTGGTGCCACCTTCGGTTTGGATGATGTTAGCGCCAGCTTTGACTAATTCAATTGCTAACTGCACTTGTTTGTCGAGTGCCAAAATGTGGGGAACTGTTACAGAAAGAGTGAGATTTGGAAATAGCGATCGAGTTTCGCGAGTCAACTGCAAAACTTCTTCAGCTTCAAAGCGGCGACCTACTGCGTAGAAAGCATCAAAGTTACCAATTTCAATCAAATCAGCGCCAGCTTCTACCGCAGGCACAAACTTTTCCGGTTCCACAGCCGATACACAAATTGGCATTTTTGTCAACTGTTTTGCCATCAATACCAAATCTCGATCGGCAGCAATATCGACAAAGGAAGCACCGCCGAGATCCGCTGCTTTGACGACAGCCGCAACGTTTGCGGCATCAAAATTATTTAAACCGCTGATAATTTTCAGGGCGCGACCTTGCTCAAAAGCGCGCTGCAATTTAGAATTTACACTCATCGTCTGTTTTCCAACTCAAAAAATTTCTTAGACTTATTTTGACACAAATTAGAAGAATTTTAGATTTTTAATTCTTAATTTTTAATTACTTCCCGGCTGTCGAAATTTGTAAACATCTCTGATAACTTGTGCCCAGCCATCAGACAAAGATTCGAGAATACGAGATCCCTTTTCTTTCGTCGCCACTGTCGCATCGCCCAACACACCGCTTTCTGTCAACTCTCGCGTCAGCCAAGCAAAAGGCAAATTTCCTTCCATACTCAGCAAACTGTCGGTCGGCAAATTTTTCGGATATTCTGTAACAGCCAGTTCCATGTTTACCTGCGACGGCAAAATTGCCAACATCAAACTCGTTTCTGCATCACCAGCGTGAATCCCAAACTCCAACTCCTTCGCACTCAATAATTCAGCAGCCACATTCGGAACCCGCCAAACAAACAGCGGAAAAACTGAAAAATCCTGATATTTTTGATGAATGTCCCGCGCCGCAATTTCCATCACCTGCGGCTGTCCGCCGTGACCATTCATTAACACTAATTTCCGAAATCCAGCCTGATAAATACTGTCAGCAATTTCGCCGATTACTGCTAAAAGTGTCTGAGCGCTGAGCATAATTGTACCGGGAAAATGGCAGTGTTCGTTCGACTTGCCATAGTACAAAGGCGGCAAAGCATACGCGGGAATATTTGCCTCTAACTTTGCCAGGGCTTTGCCTGTCACCGCCGCGCTAATTGCCGCATCTACAATTAAAGGCAAATGGGGACCGTGCTGTTCGATCGCACCTAGCGGCAGAATTATCACCGTATTTTCCTTATCCAGCATAGACTGGATTTCTCTCCAAGTTAGATAGGGAAAAAAGCGCGATTCGGGAATAAAATTGTGCATAAGGTGGCGACAACAAGAGTAAAGGTAACCAAGGCAATAAAATAGCCTGAAAACTAAAAAGCAATTCCCCAGATAGGTAGTAGATAAATGATGCTGTCTCTCGCTAGATGCTACAATTTATAGCAAATGCTTTTAAGAAGGCGCTGATATACGCTCGCCAGCTCAGACCGAAAGACGTAGAGACCACTAATTGATGGAAGCTTGGCAAACCCCACAAACTAATTTAACCGACATTCCGCTCGCCGAGGAACTGTCGCGCCGCATCCCTCGATCGCACGATCAAAAAGCAGAAAACCGAGCGCTGCAAGCGCTGGCTAGACAATTGGCAACCTCACCCCACAGGCTGCTCAAAACACTTGTTGCGATCGCTAAAGATTTGTGCGAGGCAGGAAGCGTCGGAGTCTGCTTGCTAGAAGAAAATGCAACTTCCGAACAAATATTTCGCTGGGAAGCCTTGGCGGGAGCGTGGGAAGCAGCAGAACATAGAAACACACCCCGCAAATTGCGTTTGTCGGGAACCCCGACCGATCGCCAAACACCCCAACTTTACTTCGCTCCAGAACAATACTTCACCGACTTACAGCAGCTAGAATTGCCGATCGCCGAAGCCTTAGTCGTGCCACTGCAAGCAGAAAATCAACCGCTGGGGGCAATATGGATTGTATCTCACGATTCCGATCGCCAATTCGATGCCGAAGACTTGCAGATCGCGATCGCCCTAGCAGACTTTGCCGTTGCCGCCGTACAAATCGATCGGGCCAATCAAACCAAAGAAGCTTTCCGAGAAAGCGCAGAACGCTGGCAGCTAGCCTTGCAGGGCAACAACGACGGCATTTGGGATCACAACCTGCAAACAAATTGCCAGATTTTGAGCGATCGCGGTTTAGAGATTTTGGAACGTGGGCCCGAAGAAGTCAAGGACTTCAGCCAATTTTTGAGCTACATTCATCCCGATGATTTGGAGATAATGCAAAGCAATTGGCAGCAGCACTTGCATCGAGAAACATCACATTACTGCTGCGAGTACCGCATCCATTGTGGGGACGGGCGCTACAAATGGGTTTTAGCCAGAGGGCGAGCAATTTGGGACGAGTCAGGCAATCCCGTGCGTGCCGTAGGTTCCCTGACAGATATCAGCGATCGCAAACAAACTGAAATTGCCTTCAAACAAAGCGAAGAACGTTTGAGCGTCGCCATCGAAGGCTCAGGCATGGCAACCTGGGATTTTGACGTGCGAACACATCGAGTAATTTGGTCGGCGACCCATTTCAGCATTTTGGGCTGCGAACCGGTACCGGGCGGCGAAGCAAGCGCGGCTGTGTGGAAAAACTGCGTGCATCCAGACGACTTAAATCAAGTCATGGAAGCAGCCAAAACAGCTCGGGAAACGAGATCGCTCTACTCCCCCGAATACCGGATCGTCCGGGCAGACAACGGAGAAATCCGCTGGTTGAGGGCGTTCGGGCGCTATCTCTACGACGCGGCAGGGGAAGCAGTGCGGTTTATCGGAGTATTATTTGATGCTACCGATCGCAAAATGGCAGAACTCGCCCTGCACAAGAGCGAGCAAACGGTGCGCCGTCAACTTCTAGAGATAGAGTCGCTCTACCAAACAACTCCCGTGGGTTTGGCAGTTTTAGACACAGATTTGCGGTACGTGCGGCTCAACCAGCGGTTGGCCCAAATCAACGGCTTGTCCGTCGAAGCGCACATCGGCCGAACCCTACGCGAAATTGTCCCCGACTTGGCAGATACAGCCGAACCTGTGTTGGGCCACCTTCTCGAAACCGGAGAACCGACGCGAAATTTTGAACTCACGGGTGAAACCAAAGCTCAACCCGGTGTTGTTCGCACTTGGCTGCTGAATTGGTTGCCGCTCAAAGACACCGGCGGGGAGATTATCGGAATTAATGTAGTGGTACAGGAAATTACCGATCGCAAAATGGCCGAACTCGCCTTGCAAGAAAGCAACAACCGCTTTGAGTTAGCTACAAAGGCGATCGACGGCCTGGTGTTTGAGTGGGATTTGGCAGCAAACTCAGTTTACCGTTCCGAGGGACTGTGCTCGATCGTCGGTGTCTGCCCAGAGGATGCACCCGCAACACCAGAGTGGTGGAGAGAACGCATCCATCCCGCCGATTTGGCACGCATCCAGGCCGCGGGGCAATCAATCTTAAATGCCGAGCGCTACGAAGTCGAGTACCGAGTCCGGCACCAAGACGGGCGCTGGATCGACGTTTGGGAGCGCGGCTGTTTGATCCGCAACCAGCAAGGCGAAGTGACCAAAATAGTCGGTTTCACCAGCGACATTACCAAGCGCAAACAAGCAGAAGCAGCACTGCGCGATCGTGAAACCCACCTGCAGTTGATTCTTGACAGCGCCAAAGACTACGCCATCTTCACCCAGGATCTCGACGGACACGTTACCAGTTGGAACGCAGGCGCCCAGAGACTGCTGGGCTATTCCGAAGCTGAAATCGTAGGGCAGCACGGACGAATCATCTTCGCCCCAGAAGACTCTGCAGCCGGAAAGCCGGCACTAGAAATGCACCTCGCGCTGACTCAGGGAAAGGCAGTAAACGAGCGCTGGCACGTCCGCAAAGACGGCAGCCGCTTTTGGGGCAGCGGACTGGTGATGCCCCTGCGCGACGCAGGAGGCGAAGTGCAAGGTTTCCTGAAAATCATGCAGGACAAAACCGAGCGCCGGCAAATAGAAGAAGCACTGCGGCAAAGCGAAAATCGCTACCGCACCCTCGCCGATGGCGTCCCGCAATTAATGTGGATCAATACCGCCGACGGCAGGTTAGAGTTTTGCAACCAGCACTGGCAAAGCTACACGGGCATCAGGCCAGTAGAATTGCCGCTGGCTGCACCGGTGCTGCAATTATTTCATCCTGACGATCTGCCAACAGTTGTCGGCACGCGCACCAAGGCGATTGAAGCAGGGGAAGCCTACGAATTTGAGTGTCGGGTACGCAGGTTTGATGGTACTTACCGCTGGCATCTAGCGCGACTTGTCCCCGTCAAAGACAGGGGGGGACAGGTGCTGCAATGGGCCGGGATCGGCATTGATATTGACGATCGCAAACGAGCCGAAGAAAGCTTAGCAGAAAGCGACCGCCGCTTCCGCTTCCTGGCCGAGTCGCTGCCCCACCTGATTTGGAACGTAGACTCCGCAGGGGAAATTCGCTTTACCAATCAACAAAAGTGGTCGGAATATCTGGGGATGTCTTACGAGGAAGCCGTTCAAAACAATTGGGAATCCCTAGTCCCGCCCTCGGATTTGGCAGAATCTGGGGCCCGCTGGGAAGAATGTCTAATCACCGGAGAAGTTTATCAACTTGAGCTGCGCCTGCGGCGGGCAGCAGACCAAATGGAACGCTGGCATTTGTCCCGCGCCGTGCCAATTCGCGACGCAGGGGGCCAGGTTGTCGAGTGGATCGGCACGAATACCGATATTCACGATCGCAAACAAGCCCAACTCAACGAGCAGTTTCTCTCCGATCTGGAAGTCCGCTTGCGGCAGCGCTTCAACCCCGCAGAAATGTTGTCGGAAGCCATGAACAGTCTGGGAGAATATTTACAGGCAGATCGCTGCATCTGGCACGAAATCGATGTAGAAGCCGATCGGGCAATTGTCCACCAAGACTGGCACCAGTCCGACCTTGCCAGCGCCGCGGGCACCTATCAACTCTCCGACTTTAAGACGCCAGAACTGAAAGCTCTCTCGATGGCAGGTCAAACACTTGTCATCTCAGATATCGCTAATCACCCGCATACAGAGCATTTGGTCGATAACTACGGGGCAGCTAGCATTCGCGCTTTGGTCGATGTTCCCTGCCTTCAGGAAGGGCGCTGGGTGGCTCTTTTGGTGGTGACATCAAAGGTGGTTCGTCACTGGCGGCCCGATGAAGTTTGGCTGATGCAAGAAGTGGTGGCTCGCCTCTGGACGGTCATCCTGCACGCGCGAGCCCTACAGGATCTGCACGAAAGCGAGGCTCGGTTCCGCGCTCTAGCTGACAACATCGCTCAGTTGGCCTGGATGACAGATCCCGCGGGCAAGAGTTTATGGTACAACCAGCGCTGGTTTGAGTACACGGGCACTACCCTAGAGGAAATGCAAGGCTGGGGCTGGCAAAAGGTGCAGCACCCGGAGCACGTCGATCGGGTTGTGGAAAAATTTAGGCGCTGCATTGAAACAGGCGAACTCTGGGAAGATACTTTCCCCTTGCGCGGCAAAGACGGATCGTACCGCTGGTTTCTCTCCCGCGCCGTGGCGATTCGCGACGATCGAGGCAACGTACTGCGCTGGTGTGGCACCAACACCGATATTACCGATCGAAAAGTTGCAGAAGCGGAACGGGAACGCCTTCTAGCGCGAGAAAAGGCAGCCCGGGAAGAAGCAGAACGCGCTAACCGCGTCAAAGATGAATTTTTGGCTGTTTTGTCCCACGAATTGCGGACTCCCTTAAACCCGATTATGGGCTGGGCGAAGCTGCTTCAATCGAACTGTCTGACACCGGAAAAGCAGCGTTACGCCTTAGAGACGATCGAGCGCAACGCCAAACTGCAAACCCAGCTTATCGAAGATTTGCTCGACGTGTCGGGGATTCTGCAAGGTAAGGTCAGCTTGAAAATTGCACCTGTGGATTTAGCCGGAGTCATCGGCGCTGCTATTGAAACAGTGGGTCTGGCGGCGGAAGTCAAGTCGATTCAAATCAGCACTCAATTTGCACCAAATCTCGGCCCGGTGTTGGGCGATGCGGGCAGACTTCAGCAGGTAGTCTGGAATTTGCTGTCAAATGCCGTCAAGTTCACCCCGCCGGGAGGCAAAATTGAAGTCGTTCTCGATCGGGTGGACACCAAGGCCCAAATTACTGTAACTGATACGGGAAAAGGTATCGAACCTGATTTTTTGCCCTATGTATTCGACTACTTCCGGCAAGCTGACAGTACGATGACCCGCAAGTTTGGCGGATTGGGTTTAGGATTGGCGATCGTCCGCCATCTCGTCGAACTCCACGGCGGCACGGTGAAATCCGACAGTCCCGGCGAAGGAAAAGGTGCAACCTTGACCGTCAGGATACCTCTGATGCCCGTCCAATCTCAGGCAAGCCCTGGGGGAACTGCTGCGCCGGACCAATCCTTCAATTTGAGCGGTATCAGGGTGTTAGCGGTGGATGATGAGGCCGATGCGCTAGATTTGGTGGTTTTTGTGCTTGAGGATTGTGGGGCAAGTGTTACAGCAGTTGCTAACGCCGCCGATGCCTTGGCGGTTTTAACAGAGTCTGTGCCGGATTTGCTGTTGAGCGATATTGGAATGCCCGATACCGACGGTTATATGTTGATGCGACAGGTTCGGACTCTGGCGCCCGACCGAGGGGGACGGATTCCGGCGATCGCCCTCACGGCTTATGCTGGAGAAATTGACTATCAGCAGGCCCTGGCTGCGGGGTTCCAGCGGCACATTTCTAAGCCTTTAGACCCCGATAAGTTGGTGCAGGCGATTGGGGATTTGCTCGATCGTTCTGGCGAAAATATTTTTTAAGGTCTTTTTGTGTCTGAAAAGCCTTTATTTAATGAACCGCAAAAACGCAAACAACGGGATGGAAAAAGGGAATAAGAAAGGAAAAAGTTAATAATTTCTAGTTCGGTTATATCTGAGATATTGCACCCTTTTCAATTAGCATTTTATTGGCTCGCTAGGAGCAACGGCACACCAAAAAATTCACTTTTTCATTAACAGACCCGAAAGCCTGTTCATGAAGAAAATGGTGCAATATCTCAGATATAACCAATTTAATCGTCGTTTGATCGGGCATCATCTCAATAAAAAACCCCCACAGAGGGAGGTTTTTTTTATGATTATTCGCGCTCATCGGACAGGTTAAAACATCCTGTCCCTGCATAATGCCCACAGCACTAAGACTCAATTATTAGCGGTAGTCACTACGCACGGCTGGCTCGCGATCAGTCGTTGTATTTGTATACCGGACATTTTCCTCGCGTTTGCGGGGAATCAAACCCAACAAACCCGACAAGCCTAGCAATCCCAACCATCCCCAATCAAAATCGCGATCGGTCTCAGCACTGTAGACATCGGAGCGAGGTGTTGTGGTGGTTGTAGTGCTGTTTGTACCGGAAGTTGTACCGCCAGTTGTATCTGTCTGAGCTGAAGCAGGCAGATGAGCTGGTGCTATGGCTAAACCAGCAGCTATAATACCTGCACCGATTGCTTTGGATAAATCAGAACGTTTCATAATTCAAATGCTCTCTGTTGGCTAAAATCTTTAACTATCAAAACTATATCGATCGGCTTTTAAAGTTAAATCCACCTCTAGCAGTAAACCTTGTTAGGTTCTACGTATAACTACAGATTGATATCAAATTTTTAGCAGGCGCACAAAATTAAAGATTGCTCGCGGAGGCACTTCGGCAGTAGAAATCGCGGGTCTGACACCTCACTCGGTGGTGAGGCACTCCGGCGCTCTCGACAATAGACAAGGTGTTGTTGACAAAAAAAGGTAAACTCAGATATTGCACAGACAAGTGTTGGAACTCGATCGACGGAGATAAAAACTTTTGGGTATAGAGCTACGCAGCTACGTATTTCTAGACAACTTGCAGCCGCAGCACGCAGCATACATCGGCACCATCGCCGCCGGATTCTTGCCGCTGCCGGGGGATGCGTCGCTGTGGATAGAAATCTCTCCCGGTATCGAAATTAACCGAATTACCGATGTCGCCCTCAAATCTGCCTCCGTGCGACCAGGAGTGCAGATAGTCGAACGCTTGTACGGCCTTCTAGAAGTACACTCGGGCCAGCAGGGGGAAACGCGGGCTGCAGGCAGAGCAATTCTAGAATTCATGGGAGTCCGCAGAGAAGAAGGTATCAAACCGCGAGTGATTTCCAGTCAAATTATTCGCAACATTGACCCCCACCAAACACAATTAATCAACCGCACCCGCCGCGGACAGTTGCTGCTGGCGGGACAAACGCTTTACGTCTTAGAAGTAGAACCGGCTGCTTATGCAGCGCTGGCGGCCAATGAAGCAGAAAAAGGCGCATCTATTAACATCTTAGAGGTTCAGGCTGTAGGCAGTTTTGGACGGCTTTACCTCGGCGGCGCAGAACGAGATATTATAGCAGGTTCCCAGGCAGCAATTGCGGCGGTGGAAAACGTGACGGGTCGAGAACATCCAGCAATTTTGGGTCGTAAGGAATAGGCGTTAAAGGAGATGCAATTATGGCAAATACACAGCATTTAGCGCTGTTAAAAAAAGGTGCAGTTACTTGGATTGAATGGAGAAGTCTCAACCCAAATATAGAACCGGATCTCAGCGAAGCTAACCTCGCCGAAGCAAATCTCAGAGGCGCGCATCTTTGGCGCTCGAACCTTTTTAAAACAGATTTGTTTAAGGCTAAATTAATTTCCGCAAACCTCGCCGAATCTAATTTTAGTTTAGCAAATCTTGCCAGAGCGCAACTGCTCGAAACTAATTTAATTAAAGCTAATTTAACTGGAACCAACCTCCGAGCCGCCGACATCAGGGGAGCTGATTTGAGCAGTGCTAATTTAATTGGGGCTGACCTCACCGCTGCCAATCTCCAACAAACCGATTTCGGTGATGCGAATTTAATCGGTGCGGTGATGTCGGGAGTTAATGCGATGGGGGCGAACCTCAATTTGGCTAATCTCAGCCAAGCCAATCTCACTCAAGCGGAATTGATTGAAGCACATTGCTATGCAGCCAATTTCTCTAAAGCTAACCTCGCGGAAGGTCACTTCACAGCAGCATATCTTTTCAGGGCCAATCTCAGTTTTGCGGAGTTGAGCGCTGCCGATTTCCGGTGGGCAAACCTCGGCAAAGCTGATTTGAGAGGGGCTAATTTGACCCGGGCAAATCTCAGGGGAGCGAACTTGGCGGGAGCTAATCTGGACCAAGCTATTTTGAAAGGAACAATCATGCCTGACGGCAGCATTGTTTGATAAATATTGAATAATATTTAGTCCTGTAAAATAACCGCGATAGTTAAAAAAAAGTCAGTTGCGCGTTTACCGAAAGGATTGCAAAAACATGAGTTTTTGGGGCGGGTTGAGGCTTTCTCTCTAATACAAATCGGAGATTGAGTAAACCTGCCTCCGAGCAAAACTCGCAACTGTCGATCGATTAATTGTTGCCAGGGGGCGATACTTGATAAAGTCCTCTAACGGGCCCTGGATCAGTCGGTGAACCTTCCTGCTGTGTTGGAAGTGTAAACTGATCTTGGAGTCCGGCGGGAGTAGGGAAACAGCCGCTTGGTTGAGGTCCTAGCTGGCAAGCAGCAGGCAGTGCCATGACTGAGGCATCGAAGGGATTGACGGCATCTGGGACGCGGAGAATCGGGTCGCTGGAAACTTGCCGCTGCATGACTCGTCGGTAGAAGCCGTTGACGCGACTGGCATCCCGCTCAATTTCTTTTTCGGGAAAGGCAACGACGCCGCTGGGGGAACCGATGCCTAAATAGTCGCCCAAATAACCTTGCAAGCTGACGTTGTGGTAAAAGTCTCCTGAAGCTTGAAAAAATTGTCGGTTGAAGTCGTCGGCAATTGGGTGAAATCGCTCTGTTTGTGCTTGAGCTGGTTTGACGGATGCCATTGCGGCAGAGGCGACAGCGAGAATCAACGCGCCGCTCAGGCTTTTTAACTTTTGACTCATATATTTGGGCCTCCTTAATTAATTCCGATTCCAATATAAACTGATTATCGACGGATTATTAGTGTTTTTTACACGGTGTGAGTTATGGATGCTGCGGATTTAAAGGTGTTGCGCGATCGACTTCTAGATTTGTTGTGCGAGTTTGCCTATCGCGAAGGCGATTTTGTGCTGTCTTCGGGGCAGAAAAGTTCTTATTACATTAACTGCAAACCGGTGACGCTGCACGCTGAAGGTGCTTTGGCAACGGGACGTTTGCTATTGTCGATGCTGTCGTCGGATGTGCAAGCTGTGGGCGGTTTGACTTTGGGTGCTGACCCGATTGTAACTGCTGTGAGTGTGGTTTCGGCTCTCGAAGGTCGATCGATTCCGGCGCTAATTGTCAGAAAGGAGACGAAGGGACACGGGACAATGGCGTACATTGAGGGGCCACTGTTGCCAGAGGGGACGAATGTGGCGGTTTTGGAGGATGTGGTGACGACGGGTAAGTCGGCAATGCAGGCGGTGGAAAGGTTGCGGGGTGCGGGTTATAAAGTCGATCGCGTGTTGTCGCTGATTGATAGGGAGCAAGGTGGTGCGGAGTTTTATCGCTCTGTTGGATTAGAGTTTGAAACAGTTTTTACGATTAATGATCTTCAAAAGTGGATGGCTAGCAAAAAATAGGGAAAAGTGCGATCGAACTGACCGAAGATCACCATTTTCCTGAACCGGCTTTCGGGCTTCTTCCACAAGAGTTTTCAAGATGTTTTTTTCTCGTTACCAGGCTCTGCCTGGTAATGAATATCTAGAGGATCTGCCTGCATTTGAAGTGAGGAAATCGGTGTTTTATTGGGTGGGATTAGAAACGATGCCCGCTCTAATTTTATCAAAATTAGCTCTGGTAATTGGAGGACAATGGCAAATAAAGTTTTCGGTGCTAAGCAAGCGCAAGCTTTCAGGTTCAGAGTCTCTACCAATAGGCAGATTTTAGCAGAGCGAATTTATAACCTGAGTGAGGTATTAACTAGAGAAGACTGTTTTAATATGATTAGATGACCTGGCGCAAGGAGAAGCAGTAATGATTTTACCTGCATCTATTAAACAGAAATGGAAACTACTGGCAACAGCCTTTATTTGTCCTCTGACACTAATTGGTGTTGGCATTCAGCAACAACCGCTTCAAGCACAACAAAATCCATCTAAGACTAATGTTGCTGCTTTGCCAGATGGTATTTACCTGTACGGAGATTCGCCACAGCCCAACCAAGTTCTTCAAAACTATATCGTGTTTCAACGCCAGAATGATCGCGTCGTTGGTGCAATCTACGCGCCGCGATCGGACTTTGCGTGCTTCACTGGTAAAATTCAGGGGAATACACTCTACGGGAAGGCAATCTCAGCCGGAAAAGTTCAAACAGTTGAGGTCAATACTCAGTTAACAAATCTGCATTCTATTCGCACAATTAGCTCAAACGATCGGCGCATTCTTTCAAAGTGCCAAGAGACAGCGCGAGTTAACATATCCAGGTAAATCTTTTACCTAGCTCAAATGGTGCATTAGACTGACGGTGCGTTACACGGCGTTAACGCACCCTACAAATTGAAAATTTATCGTTACCAGGCAGAGCATGGTAATAAATATCTAGGTAAGTATTTAAGTATTAATGTAGTTGAAGCTGTTGGTCTAGAAGTAATCCAGAAGTGTTTATCCTCTGCAAAGCAAGGGCCTTGGAAAAATGCAGTTTAATCAGCATCAAGCAGCAAATTTATTGTTCTGCGGTTGAGGAAGTGCGATCGCCCGCACTCAATATCAACTCCACACTGACTGTAAAATCAGGAAATGCGATCGGTGCCACCTCTTGACCCGGGTATAAGTTTAGTATTAAACTATAACCGTTTGCTGTTGGCTGGCGGTAAACTTCTAAGCAGTTTTCAAGTAAATTAACCAGCCAAACCTCTTGAATGAGCGATCGGGCATAAATAGGAATTTTGACATTTCTGTCATTATCCACTGTACTGTCAGCGACTTCTACTAAAAGTAACACTTCTGAGGGAACTGGATGTGCTGTCTCGTAATCATCATCGCGAAATTGGAGCAATACTACATCAGGTTGCGGTTCAGTACGTTCGCTTAACTGAACAGGGTTTTGGACATCAACAATAACTATATCTTCTGGTAATCGGTGAAAAATTCGGTTAAGTCGTCTCACAGCAGTTGCGTGACGAGTTCCAATAGCAGCCATTTGAATAATTTCTCCTTCAATGAGTTCGACGCGCTCAGCTTCAGAAAGAATCCCTCTCTCACCCATTAAATGATATTCTTTCACCGTAAAAAGGCGTTTTTGAAGTTGAACGGACATCGCAATTCTCCTTTTCGGAAACTCCTTTTAATATAACCTTAAGCAAGGTACGCCATCAGCACGCTACTTTTGGGCGAGCAGGATGCCCGCCCCGCAAGAAACGAAACAGATTTACGATTAAGTAAGGTGCGCTATCAGCACCCTACGAATTAATCGAATTAGCTTTGAGCTACTGGTTCCTTAGCCAAAAACTTCTCTAATTCTGTCAAAGCATCGGCATCAACCTTAGTCTGCATCGGACAGAACTTAGGTCCACACATTGAACAGAATTCAGCAGTTTTGTAGATATCCGCTGGCAAAGTTTCGTCGTGATATTCCTTTGCCCGTTCTGGATCTAATGACAGCTCAAATTGACGGTTCCAATCGAAATTGTAACGCGCTTTCGAGAGTTCATCATCGCGATCGCGCGCACCCGGACGACCCCGTGCAATATCTGCAGCGTGAGCCGCGATTTTGTAAGCAATCAGCCCGTTTCGGACATCCTCAGCATTCGGCAATCCTAAGTGTTCCTTCGGCGTCACGTAACATAGCATTGCAGTACCGTACCAACCAGCCATCGCCGCCCCAATTGCTGAGGTAATGTGGTCGTACCCAGGCGCAATATCTGTCACCAACGGCCCCAAAACATAGAAGGGTGCTTCCGAACATTCCTCCATTTGTTTTTTGACATTAAACTCAATTTGATCCATCGGCACGTGGCCCGGGCCTTCCACCATTACCTGCACATCGTGTTCCCAAGCTTTGCGAGTTAATTGTCCCAAAGTTTTGAGTTCAGCTAATTGAGCATCGTCAGAAGCATCGTGAGTGCAACCGGGGCGCAGAGAATCTCCCAAACTAAACGAAACATCGTATTTTTTGAAGATTTCAATGATATCGTTAAAGTGAGTGTAGAGAGGATTTTGTTTGTGGTGATGCAGCATCCACCGCGCCAAAATGCCGCCGCCACGAGAGACGATTCCAGTTAGTCTATTTTTCACCAACGGCAAATGCTCAATCAAAATTCCGGCGTGAATTGTTTGGTAATCAACACCTTGTTGAGCGTGTTTCTCAATGATGTGAAGAAAGTCATTCGGCGTCAGACTTTCCATATTACCATGAACGCTTTCTAGTGCTTGGTAAATTGGTACAGTACCGATCGGCACCGGTGAAGCTTTGATAATTGTAGTGCGAATTTCATCCAAATTGCCGCCGCCGGTGGACAAGTCCATCACAGTATCAGCGCCGTATTTCACTGCTAATTTAAGCTTGTCAACTTCTTCTTCCATATTGGAAGAGTTGGGAGATGCACCGATATTAGCATTGACTTTGCATTTAGACGCAATGCCGATCGCCATCGGTTCCAAATTCGGGTGATTGATATTAGCCGGAATAATCATCCGTCCCCGCGCTACTTCGGCGCGGATCAGTTCTGGCGGGAGATTTTCTCGCTTAGCAACAAAGTGCATTTCCTCAGTAATTACACCTTGGCGGGCGTAGTGCATTTGAGATACATTGCTTTGGCCCTGACGCTTAGCGATCCATTCGGTACGCATATTTAATTTCCTTGATAAACAGCTTCCCTCCGCTGGTATTACCCAGACTCAGGTTCTAAGGGTGTTTTCTCAGCCCGGATATTCGGGCACCCCTAGCTAAGCTGTTGATTGTATCACCGATTTCTGTGCGCGACGCCAGCAACTAAGGAAATCTTAATATTGAGATATAGATGAGGGGAGCGATCGCCCTTTTGGGGCTTCCGATATTTCTACTGTTTAAAAAGTGCGATCGTACCCCCTGTAAGAATCTAAAAACCATCACACCTCATCAGGATTAATTCCCATTTGCCGCAATTTTGCTGCTAGGCGATCGGCGCGTTGTTTTTCTTTTGAAGCTTTTTCAAGACGATAAAGTTAAAGATATGTCAGGAGATGAAGAACCTGTTATGAATTTATCTGAGGTTTTGGGTGAAGTTTATCGGGAGGCAGCTTTAGATTTGGCGATCGATTATTCAGTGTAGTCTATACCAGCGCTGAGTGAGGGTGATTTTCAGTGGGTGCGATCGTTGCGCGTCTAAGTTGCAAGTTAATGTTTGGTTTAGTTCTTATGGGACAGACAAGATGTATAACCGGATTATGCCAAATAAATGGGTAGTAGCTGATGCACCTTTCACTTACACTGCATCCTTGGTCTTTTGCCACTCTGCGTCCATCTCCATCCCTAACTCCTCTCCTATCTCCTTTTCTAAAAATCCCTCAACCCGCTCAATCCACATACCCATGTTTACCACGCCTCTTAACGTTCTTTCTTCAACCCGCCACTCCCAATAGATCATTCTAATCCTCGTTTCTCCTCGTACTCGACTTCTTACGATTTCTAAAAAATTCCAATACACAAACCAATAATTATATTCCATATATTTTCGGTATTCTAAAATACAATAGTTAAGCCATATAAGGAAACTAATCGAAATACAAATAAAGAGAGCATTCTGAATTAAAAAATTGCTTGGGATTAAGTTAATTAGCTGTCTCAAATCACTATTTCCCAACAAAAACAATCCTGTAATTACTCCAGAAACAATAGTAGTAGACATTGTTGAAAACATAACTGCCTGGAATTGTTTGGCGGACAGTTTTGTTCTCTTTTCCTTCTCTATTTTTATTATACTATCATACCAATATTCCTGTCTTAGGCGGGGATAGGATACGTATTGATAGAGTAATATAATTTGTAGGCTAGGCTCTATCTTCAAGAAAAGAAAATCCCATAGTGTTTCTGTTTCATCAAGAAGCTTGCGCATTTCGTTGTCATATCTTTCTATCGAAATTTTTCTGGACTCCTTTTCTTTTGCTATCTCAATACCCTTCTTAATTGAAACAAGTAAATGCTTCCACTTGATTGGCACTAAGTTAGTTTTCTGATCGTACAGCTCTATTGAACAGATGGGTATAATTAGTCGAGGATCTAACGACAGCACTCGCACAGAGTTAGCTATCTCAAGCGGAACTCGACTTATAAGATAAGCCACCCGACCAGCAATAATGCTCAAATTAGAGTTAGTGGATGTTTCAAAAGGCTTCCAAATCCAGTCCAATCGCTCTTTTACTCTCTTCTGGTCTTCTGTAAGTTTGTAACTCTCAATTACTTTTTCTTGCTCGGAGTGTCGCAGCAAATGTGCTAAGAGCAATGCAGCACTACTTGCTAAGCTCTGATTGCTATGCCAAATCCAAGAAACTAGCATTTGTGTAGCTGTCGGAGTTCCTATATCAACTAGAATGTCCATCAACTCGACAGAGCTAGATTCCACCAGAGATGATTCCATCACTCCAGCTTCCACCCAATATGAGACTTTTGACACAGCTAAATCTCCCATTCGTACCAAAGCAGAATGTAGTACAGGACGCAGTTCAGCTCTATCTGCATACTGACGAGCCAGCACATCAGCAGCTTCAGCTAAGTTAGTCATTGACAGAGCTTTCGCTGCTGCCTCGCGGCGGGCATCTATTTCTCCAATATTTTCAAGCGTATCTTTCAAGAAGTTGAATACCTCAGTGCGTCTCCGGTCGTCCGCAGCTACAGAGGCAAAGGCACGATTTACCACCTCGTCGTTACTACCTTTTCCTAGTTGATCTTTGAACCTATTGATAATTTCGTCTGCCAACGCTAAATCTACCCTCTGAGCATCAGCTAAACACTCAAAAGCAGTAATCTCCGAAATCCTGCGTACTTCCCGGATCAAATCGGTACTATCCCCCGCAAGTCCACACCAGAGTTTTACTGTCTCACGCCAAGCGTCATTATCCGCTTTGAAACGAGTGAGTAGACCATCCTTATCATCTATTAACTTAGACGCAGCGAAAAACTCTTGCAAAGTAAGATGAGCAAACTGATATTTCTCACCTCCATCTATTTTGATGAGTAAGCTGCTACGTTCTACAATTTCATTTAGTAGAGGCAAAGCGTCTTGGTCAGGCTGGAGATTAAGCTCAGGAAGTAACAGCTTTATCTGCTGCAAAACCGTCTTGAATTTGATGCTAGCGCTATCTTGCTGTTGCTGCTTAGTAATATCTTGGTTGTAAATAGCTAAATCCTGGAGTACAAACCGCTTCTCCCGTGCCTGAAACTGATTGTGTTCATGATGCCATTGATCTAGCAAAATATCTGTAGATTTCCGATAGAACTCAGCGCGTGAGCGAGGCAGTACCAATGAGGTATCAGCATAGAGGTAGGCAATGATAGTTAACATGAGCGGATTGCGTGCTAACGCCATGATTCGAGGTCGGTCGTGCAACGTCTGCATGAGTTGCTCAATCGACTTTCCTGGTGGCATATATTGTTTCCACGCCTTCAAAAAGTCTCGAATCTGTTGCTCGATGAATTCAACAACTTCCAGAGTCTCAAGATGGTTCTGATCGTCAAATTCACCTTTGTAGACTGCTGTACGGCAAGTAATAACGACACGACAATTTGGGTGCTTGTCCAATAAGTCCTTAATTTGTGCCACGACTTGCCAGCGATTATCGCTGTTGACTTCATCAAGACCATCTAGCAGCAACATTAGTGTACCTTGAGCTAAACTATGCTCTATAAAGAGCTGAGAATGAGGAAAATCATCCCGATCTAATGCCTCTACAAAGTGCTGTTCTAATGACTTGTCTGATTTGCTTAGCCGATGGAGTTCTAATAAAACTGGTACAGGTTGATCTGGTAGATTCAACCTACCTTCCGCGTAGCTAAGAGCAAGATACTTGAGCAGCATTGATTTACCAGAACCAGGTGCGCCTTTAACCATAAGTCGGCGATATTTGCTCACAGCACCGTAGGCATCGAGCTGTTCATTATCCCTAGTACCTGTAACTTTGAGAGGAACGTAGATCTCGCGAATCTTCAGGGGTCGATCTGGTCGAAATGGGATTTTCAACTCCTGACACTTTTCAATTAGTCCCTTTCGATAATGTCGTAGAGCAATTCCACGTAAAAGTCGAGTTCCAGCACACCTGTTATATATCCAAGTACCTACCGCATTGAAAAAGCTGCTAACTACCTTATGTAAGGTTTCCTTACATATATATAGTATTATAAAGAAACCAGCAGTGAGCAAACCCAGACCACCGAGCAGTTCATCGTTGACTTTCTCCCATAAATCGGAATCCTTAGCCTTCTTAAGCCGGGTATATTCGTTTTTATAAAAACTTTCTATCTCTTCTATCTCTTGAGAAGTCAGCTTTTTTTTGTACTGCTCAACCTTTTTATCGACTTCTTTTAGATCGGGAGAAAGCTTGTTCTCAATCCGAAACGCTAAATCTTCATTAAGTTTTTCCTTAATTTTGGCAATCAGTTCCTTCTTGGAAGTCGGAGTTGATTGCTGAGTGGAATGAGGTGTTGGAGTCTGAGAAAGACTGGGTAATGTTCCAGCCCAGCCAAGCAGCAATGTCAGAATCAGTGTAAAAATTCCTGCAAGCAGTTGATTTCTGATGAGGAAAAATCTTTGCCACTTTTTACGCTGAACTCGTTTTAGCATCTTAACTTCCTTCTTTATATATAAGCATATTGTATTTTGTTTCAAAAGCAAAAGCTGTAACAACTCAAGCCCCAGGGCGTTCCTACCCACAAGTTAGTCTCGCCAGAGTCACCCGATCGCGATCGCACTCACCCGATTTTCCCCTAAGCCACTATACCGCTTCTCAAATAAGTGAGGTACGCCCAGCTCGCATTCCGATTCCCAGGCGTACCTCATTTTACTCAAAAGTGCTATGTAATAATCAATGCTTACATCGAAGCTATTGAAGTAGCTCGATCGACCTTGCTATCAGAGGCCTTTGAAATAGCCGACGATTCCCCGGAATTTGGCTTAGCTTCAGTCTCTTTTTCCCCGGAGTCAATTTTGTCTGTATCCTGTTTTAATTCTGATACAATTGCGCCTCTATCGCGCCAAGCTTCGGCATTTTCTGGTTTGATGGCAATAGCTCGATCGTAAGCTGCCATTGCTTCCTCATACCGCTTTAATTGAGACAAGACCATCCCCACATGACGCCAAGCATCGTAGGAGTCAGGCTTAATAGCAATCGCTTTCTCATAAGCTGCGAGCGCTTCTTCATTGCGCTGCAATTTGGCCAATGATTCGCCTTTGCCAAACCAAGCTTCGTAACACTCGGAATTAAGGGTAATTGCTGATTCGTAAGAGGCAATTGCTGCTTCGTGCTGCGACAGTTTGTCGAAAGCTACGCCTCGGTTGTGCCACACTTCAAAATCCTCCGGTTTTAGGGCGATTGCTTTGTCGTAGGATTCGATCGATTCTTGATATCGCTGCATTTTTCCGAGCACCGCGGCTCTATTGTACCAAACTTCGTATTTGTCGGGCCGGATGCCGATCGCCCGATCGTAAGAATCAATAGCATCGCTGTAACGGAGCAGTCTCCACAGCATATTGCCTCGATTGTACCAAGTTTCGCATCTCTTCGGATTGAGTTCAAGAGCGCGATCGTAAGAATCAACTGCTGCTGCGTACTGCTGTACTTTGCCCAGCATCGCACCTCGGTTGTGCCAAATTTCGCTGTCGGTTGCTTTGATAGCGAGGGCGCGATCGTAACTGGCGATCGCTTCTTCGTAATGCTGCAATTGACCCAACAAAGCCGCTATACTGTGCCAACAAGCGTATTTTCGGGATTCGCTCGAACTTGCTCGCTCGTAACAGGCGATCGCCTCTTCGTACCTGTGCAATTTGCCTAGCAAATGCGCTTTATTATACCACAATTCGTAGTTATCCGGTTTAATCGATATTGCTTGGTCGTAACAGGCGAGTGCTTCTTCGGGGCGCTGCAATCTTATTAACACATTTCCGCGCCAATACCAAGCCTCATCCAAATTATTATTAGCTAAAATAGCTTTTTCCAAGCAGACTAATGCCTCATCATAATTGCCTTGAAAATAAAGCCCTTCGGCTTGCTTGATATAATCGTCAGCAATCAAATTTTCGTTGCTAGCAGGTGCCGTTTGCGAATTTTGGGAATTGTTTAAGACCGGTTGAGGTGCGATTTTGAGAGCTTCTTTGGCAACAACTGCGGGAACTTGGGAAATTTCTTGAACAATTTGAGATTTTTTCTCGTCAACTTCTTTCAGCAAAACTTGCAGGTGCATGATAAATTGAGATTTGAGAGTCTCAATTTGCTCGACAGAAGATTTGGAAAGTTCAGTTTCTCTCGTTAAAAAATCAAGGGATTGTTTAGCTGCACCCATTTGCGCTTCTAATTCATCCCTCAACTTTTGAGTCAGTTGGCTGGAATTTATAAGCTCGGATTCCAATACACCAATGCCCTGCAATCGTTTATTGGCATCAGCAACCAACTGTTTGATTATCAGCCGTCGCATCATCCAAAAAAATGCAATTGTCACCGGTGGAAATACCGTACCAAGAATTAGCAAAATATTGAGCAGAGTTATGGTACTATTAAAACCATATCCAGATTCAGCACTGCCACTAGACGGGGAGATAAAAGCGAAAACCTCGCGAACTTGAGGATTGCTTTCAGCGCCGGTTTCGATTAATTTAGCCAGCCAGGTTTCTTGTAAAGATTTTGTTAGTTCATCGCCGGATGCAGCAGGAGTATTCGCCTTGGTTTTTGCACTAGCAGATAAATCGGGTTGAGCGGCCGCTACCAGCAAACCTGTCGGCGACTTTACAGCAATTCGCGGGGAAAATTGTTCGTGAGCGATCGTCTCAGGCTCGCTAATTGACTCAGCCCGACGGGATACGGTAGTAGTTGGGGAAAATTGTTCGTGGGCGATCGTCTCAGGCTCACTAATTGACTCAGCCGGACGCGATTCAGTATTATTTACGGCATCAACAAAGTTGCTAGCTTGCGGTGTCTGAGGAGAAATAGGAGGTGCAGCAGGATTGGCGCTAGTATTAGCAGTTAAATTGTGGGATGCGAGGGCAGCCAGACTTAAGAGAGCTAGATTAGAGACGCGCATAAACGTCAACTCATTTAGGAGAAATTAGTGCTTGGTTGTCAGCGAGCGGGCGATCGACCTCATACTCTCAGCAATTAGAATAGCTGACATGAGGAATGCTGACTTACTATCTCCAAAATACGCGCGCAGCCTGACTTTTCAGGAAAAGTGCCAATAATTCTGGCTGTGGAACTTTGGTGAAAGAATATGTTCTCGCGCCTAATCCGGTTGAAAAACTCTCGGAATCATCATTAGGCTGGTAGGGCCGGGTTCACCAATCTGCACAATTAGCCAAAGATCCGGGTGAACCAGACCCGATTTTTAGCTCTAAACCTTAGCTAAAATCGCTTCCGGCTGCTGACTTTGTGCCGCCACTTCCTCTAAATCAGCACCGTAAATTTCACAGCTATTATTCGGACTTTCAATCAGCTTAATCTTGTGCAACTCTGCGCCCAATTCCCGAACGGGCGATCGCAATAATTGCCCGATCCGAACTGCAATATTCTCCGCAGTCGGCACAACGTTCTCAAAATAAGCAATATCCTTATTTAAAAAAGTGTGATCGAAGGGTTCAACAACATAATCGTCAACGGCTTTTTGCAAAGCTCCCAAATCAGCAATCATGCCTGTCCGCGCATCAATTTCCCCTTTAACAGTCACCTCTAAATGATAATTGTGACCGTGACCGTTGGGACGAGCACATTTGCCGTAAATTTCCGAGTTTTCATCAAAGCTCAAATCGGGACGAGCCAACCGATGGGCGGCGCTAAAATGAGTGGACAAAGTTAAATAAGCTTCCATTCCGTTTCCTAAATATTCAGCCCAAAGTTCGGGATGTTCAAACAATTGAATTTTGCTCACAGGTAAATGAGGGGCTAGCCGCAGCCAAATTTGCCGTGCTATGTTTTCGGTAGTTGGCAGAGTCTGCTCAAATTCCGGCCACGCTTCGTTGAGAAAGGAAAAATCGAGATCCTTGATAACTTCCCGCTTGATGACGTGCTTGACATCAGACAGGTTGAGCACCATGCCGTACTCGTCGAGTTCGCCTATCATGGAAACGTAAAGGACGTAATTGTGTCCGTGTCCCGGTGCGCGGGCAGTTGGGCCAAACCGCTCAAAGTTCTCGGCTTCGCTTAACTCCGGCAGCCAGTACCGGTGACTCGCCGAAAACTGTGCCCGACGATTGATGATGCACTGCATAAAAGTCAAGTAGGGTAAGCTTGTTAAGTTCTGTAAAGGACTTACTTCTTAAGGATAAACTAATTTTTGCTGGAATTTTTCGATTATTTGAGGGTGCTGTAAATGAATTTCTACCAATTTTCCCAATCTTGGCAACACGTCGCCGCTCGATCGAGCCGCAGGGCCCATTTTACGCCACAATACAGATATCCGGCACAAAATACCGCTACAAAATAGTTTTTCGCCATCTGTTACTAACCCATCAGTTACGAGTCTTTGAGAGAGTGGGTGAAGCTGAGCTATTCCGAAAAGAATCGACCTTTTTTGCAACACACGGCACTCCACAGTTCGAGTTTTTCGCGTAAGCTCTGCAATAGTTAGCCGTTTGCGGTTCAGTTGCGCTAAAAACTAATCACCCATGATCAATCACCAATTACCCATTACCAAATATTAATGAATTCGATTACAGCACGAGCCGATCGCTTTTTTGAACATTTATCGGGTGCGATGACAACCCCGCTATTCTATATCGGGGACACTCATCTGTCCATCAGTGCGATCGTCAAACTGATAATCTTAGCTATATTTGCCTTGATTATAGCTAAGATTATCAGTGAAGGAATCAAGCGCAGCGTGCTAGTTAGGATGAGATTGGATCGCGGCAGTCGAGAAGCAATTTCTACGATCATTAGCTATATTTTAGCCAGTATTGGCTGTATATTCGTCCTGCAAGGTTCCGGCATCAACCTCACTTCTCTCACCGTCTTAGCTGGGGTGGTTGGCATTGGTTTCGGCTTCGGCTTGCAAAATCTCGCTAGCAACTTTATAAGCGGTCTCACCCTGCTCTTTGAACACCAAATTAGAGTCGGAGACTTTATTGAAATTGACAAGTTATTAGGAACAGTAGAAACAATTTCGATTCGGTCTACAATTATTAAAACAATTGACGGTCTATTTGTAATCATACCAAATATTAAGTTTGTCGAAACTAACATTATTAACTGGAGTTACAGAGACCCCAGATGTCGCCTCCACATCCCTGTCGGTGTTGCTTACGGATCTGACCCAGTAATAGTTACGGAAGCGCTGTTAATTGCGGCGCGGATGGAATCGAATGTCTTGTCCCATCCTTCTCCTAAAGTATGGTTTCACGGTTTTGGAGATAACGCTTTAAATTTTGAACTTTTAGTTTGGATTGACCAGCCACAGGAAAGCGATGCGATTAAAAGCGCGGTAAATTTTTTAATAGATTACGAATTGCGCCACCGAAATATCGAAATTCCCTTTCCCCAGCGGGATTTGTGGCTGCGAAATCCGCAAGAGTTAACTAAACTTTTTCACCCTAACAAAGACGATAATTCCAACGGCAAACTTTTTCCCCAGAATGCTAAACCTTCAGCCGACATCAAATCTAATCCGCCCGTTTCAGAACATAAAAATCCAGCGCCTAAATCCCCTAATAATTGGACGCTGCGAGATTTGTTGCGGCGAGTAACTTATTTTGAACAGTGTACGGATTTAGAACTGCGCCAGTTAATTGAATACGGCTACCGACAACTGTTTCCAGCGGGACAGGTGGTATGTAAGGAAAATGACCCTGGCGATTCTTTTTATATTATTCTTTCGGGTACTGTAGAAGTTCTTTCTCAAAAAGCCGGTCAGTATATTGCTACACTTCACGAGGGCGAGTTTTTTGGGGAAATATCTTTGCTGTTGGGTACTCCGAGAACGGCGACTGTTAAAACTAGCGAAGATGCAATTTTGTTTGTGGTGGAACGTCACGATTTGCAAAAACTTTTAAGAGAACAACCCAATTTAGCAGATCAGATTGCTCAAAAATTGTCGGAACGCCAGCAAGCTTTGAGAGATTTGGGATTGTTAGATGGCGACTCTCTGGAACAAACTCCTTTTATTAAAATTCGCAAGCGAATTCAAGTTCTTTTTGGAATTTGAAAGAAGAAAGAAGGAAGAATGTAGAGGGTAGAGGGAACAATCTGCTTTTTTAACTTTTAATTTTTAATTCATCCTGCGCTTCCCGCCGCAGTCTAGCAGCAATTCTAAACAGTTCTTGACCAGTGTGCAAGTGGCGATCGTCATAATTGAGGGTAAATAGCTGCAATTCTTCTATTCCGTCTCCGACTTGATTGATGCTGTAGTAGAGATAGGCCGCAACTCCGGCTACATTAGAGGGATTGGGCATCGATGTAAGAAAGTTATGAGCTTTTTTGAGAAACTCGCGGCTGGTTTCGATATAAAGTTGAAACTTTTCTATCAGTTCGTCATCAAACGGATCTGCGGACAACTCGTCTATTTCCTTTTTAAGCGGCTTCAAGATGCTGTTGAGCATTTTATTGACGGGTTTGTATACTTTAATCAGCCACTGTTCCATTTGTTCGTCAGCGTCCCGTGCTGTTTGTGTTTTCTGACGGCTGACGTTTGGTGCGACTGGTGATTGCTGTTCGGTTTGCTCGTCCATTAGGCGATCGTAAGATTGTCTGTGCTGGGCATCTCCTAATATTTCATAGGCTGCATTGAGGCGGACAATCTCTTCGTGATCGGCTTTGGAGCTATGGCTGTCGGGATGAAATATTTTGACTAAACGGCGGTATGCTTGTTTAATCTCGGCTTGTGTTGCGGTTGGGCTAATCTTTAAGGTTTTGTAGTGATTGGTAACGGAAGACACGCTGTTATTTCCTTGAAATCTGGATAATCTGCGAAAAAGTGCTTGACAAAAATATCATTATTTGCTAATTTGTTAGGCATTTATCTGATAGAAATGTCAAAAAGTGTAAGTAAAAAACATCTGTTTTCAAATTATCATAAATCTATTTTAGAAAAACATTGATGCTTTTGAAGTGGCAAGCCGTTGCACATTGAGGACTCCTATAGCGCTGCTCCCGCCAACAGTTAGCTCTTTCTTTTCTTTTGTCTTCCTTCGTCCCCACAAGAGCGCTCAGCGCCCGCTTCGCTAACACGCCGAAAGCGGTTCAAAAAAAAGCACATTCAGAAATTCGGCATCATTCGCGATCGAGGAAGCTAGAATCTACCGCCATTCTTGAATCTAAAAAGCCAAGCAGGGCGTACAGTGTACGCCCTGCTCTGTGTTGCTGCAACTTGGCTGGAGGCTGACCTAGTTGAGGGCCATCGCCAGATTGAGTTCTGGATCTTGGAACAAGGGAGTGCTGAGATAGCGTTCGCCGAAGCTAGGCTGAATCATCACAATCAATTTCCCTGCATTTTCCGGACGCTTGGCGACTTTCACCGCCGCACATAGTGCCGCACCACTGGAAATACCGGACAAAAGTCCTTCTTCTCTGGCCAAGCGGCGGCCGTAGGCGATCGCCTCGTCATCCGTAACAATTATAATTTCGTCGATCGAATCCACATTCAGCACCGGGGGCACAAAACCAGCACCGATACCTTGAATTTTGTGAGGCCCTGGCTTTCCGCCCGAAAGTACCTGACTGTTGGCCGGCTCAACGGCGATCGCCTTAAACTCGGGTTTCCGCGACTTAATCACCTCTGCGACACCCGTAATCGTACCGCCCGTGCCGACTCCCGAAATCAGAAAATCCACCTCGCCGTCTGTATCTTCCCAAATTTCCTCAGCCGTTGTCGAACGGTGAACCTGGGGGTTCGCTGGATTCCGAAACTGCTGCAACATATACGCATTGGGAGTTTTGTCCACAATCTCTTGAGCGCGGCGGATGCAGCCGCTCATGCCCTCAATTCCGGGAGTCAGTTCTAGTTGAGCACCGTAAGCTCGCAGCATCGATCTACGTTCCGTGCTCATCGTATCCGGCATTGTCAAAATCAACTGGTAGCCCTTAGCTGCCGCCACCATTGCCAGAGCAATTCCGGTATTGCCAGAAGTCGGTTCCACTAAAACCGTTTTGCCTGGAGTAATCAGCCCTTGGGCCTCTGCTTGATTGACCATACTGACACCGATGCGGTCTTTCACCGATGATGCCGGATTCATGCCTTCGAGTTTTACCACAATCCGAGCCAAGCAGCCTTCAGCTTGGGGAATGCGGTTGAGTTGCACCAAGGGCGTCCGCCCTACCAATTCTGTAATGTCGCCAGCAATACGCATAATATTTGTCAGTTTGTGGTTGAAAGTAAATGTTAATTCCTAGTTGGCAATATTTTAACTAGATGTAATACATGATATCGAGCTGCCGTCTGCCATTGCGCTTTTCGCACAGATCCTGTAGCGTGTATTTTTGCAAAACCGAGTTGGCAATCGATCGAGCTTCTTGCCAAACTTCCCAAATCACCGCACTTTCTACAGTTTGAGCAGGCGAGTCTTTTTCAGAGCGATCGAACTCTGAGCCTTCGAGACAGTTGATAATTTCTAGAAGTGTTATTTTCCAGGGTTCCCTCGCCAAAAGATAACCTCCCTTAGCTCCTCGCTGGCTGCGAATCAGCCCGCAGCGTCTCATCGTAGCCAGCAACTGCTCTAGATATCGATCGGGAATATTTTGCTGAGCTGCTATCTGGCGAATTTGCAGAGGCTCGCCTTCTTCGTAGCAATCGGCCAGCTCCAGCAAAGCTAAGATTGCGTATTCGCTTTTACAGGAGAGTTCTACCATAATTGCTTCCAATACCAGAATTATCAACTCCGCAGTCAGATGTTAAAATTCTCCTCAATGTTGAGTTCCCAATTCTAACTCCTAACTTTACCTTTTATTATACCCCGGTTTTCCACTGAACTTAATCGACTTTCATCACTTCATCCTTTGGACGATCGGCACTCCCGCTTCTATGAAACCGGCATTGCTAGTTTTGACTCTCTCCGCTTGCACGACGGCATTACCTCAAGAAACCGGGTTTCTGCCTCTTATGACTAATAATTTTTAATTTTTAATAGATTCTCGGCGCCCCCTTTGTCCCGCACTAAAAAAAGCCCTGCAGCAGGCAGGGCTAAACTGAGCCTTGAGAGTTGCCAGCAGAGAGGGTATGACCCCCTCCCATGCCTCATCTAACCCGCTCTTAGAACGTGAAAGTAGTTCTCAGAGTACCAATGATGATGTCATCATTACGGTCATCTTGATTAGGATTTGTCACCCAAATCACGCCCGGAGTAACAGAAATGTTGTCCGAAAGCTGAAACTTGTAGAACCCTTCAACGTGATAGGAATCATCGTTGCGGAAGCTTCGCAAACTACTCGAAGCTTCAAGTTTATCCAAGTAAGGCTCACGACCTACCACCAGCCCTAGCAAGTTGCCTTCTTTCCCTAAATCAGGTAAAGCCAAGGTGACAGCGTAGTTCCAGATTTTCGCATCGCCGATGCCGAGAATGCGGGCATTGGTTAAACCGGCCCAGCCACCAAGGATAAATCTCGGGCTCAGTCGCAACGAAGCCTGAGCGCCGTAGGAGTTGGTGACAACTTTGCGAGCACCGAAGCCGTCAAAACCCTCGCTCAAACCGTTGAGAGAATTAGCCGCGCCGGTACCGGTGAAGCCGCCGAGGTTGTCGATTCCATTTCCCAAACCGTTGTCAAAGCCAAAGTTACCTCGATTAAAGTAACCGTGGTTATAGTTGAAAGCAACTTGCAAGTTGCGTCCAGGAGTAAAAGTCAACTGACCCATCGCGGCGTAGTCGCCGTTCAACAAGCCAGCACCCTTAACCGGACTGGCTGCATTTGACGCCAAATAACCAAATGACAGAGAAGTTGGGCCGAACACGCCGCCCAGTAAGCCCCTGCCGCCAAAGGCATAGTCAAAGCCAATACCTGCGCCACCACCCAAACGGTAGATGGGGTTACGCTGTCCAAAGGCGCTCAGTGCTCCGTTGCCCCCGTCAAAGTCTTCAAAGTAAGGGTTGACAGTCGGCATAATGTCGTCCCAAACGCCAGCGTTGGCTATCAGGCTAACGTTGAGTCGCTGACCGACGGGGAACTTGTATAACAAGGTGTCGAGGGCAACAACGTTATCGGTTCTGCCGACTACGTTCCAAGTTTGAGTGCCTTCGCTTGTAGCACCAAGGTTGAAGTTGCGACCGTTGCCGACTTGAAGCCTGGTTAGCAGTAAGTCTCTGCCGGTGAAGCTAGTATTTAAATTCAGACGCACCCGTTGTTGGAAGACAGCTTCGTTGTTGTCGCTGCCTAATCTTCTTTCGTCTCTGCCAAACAAGCCAACGTTGCCACCAAAGTCATCGCTGAGAGCGAAAATAGCTTCCCCAGTCAGCTTAGTAGTGGTGGAGAATTGGTTGGCTTCGAGTTCGGATGTCCGAGCTTCCAGAGCATCGACGCGACCGCGCAGGGTTGCCAGTTCCGCTGCAAATTCTTCTTGGAGCCGTTGGAGGGCTGCCAAGTCATCTCTCGTAGCGAAGTTGCCAGTGCCGCCTCTAATTAGCTCGCTCACCTTGTCTAAGCAAGCATTTAAACCGGCTGCGAATTCGTAGCGAGTCATTGCGCGGTTGCCGCGGAAGGTGCCGTCGGGATAACCGGCAATACAGCCGTAGCGCTCGACTAGGGATTGCAGTGCTTGGAATGCCCAGTCTGTGGGCCGCACGTCGGAAAGTTGAGATACTGAGGTAACTTGACCTTCAGTTTCGCCGCCGGCAGCACCTTCGGTGCTGTACTGGTTGAGCTGTTCTAATGTGGTGGCTGGGTTTTGCTCTTGTGGTCCGGCAGTTTGGGCTACAGATTCAGCCGGTTTTGGCAAACTTTGTTCTGCCGACTCTGCCACTGCCGGGGCTGGAGTTTCTAATTGAACTGCACCGATTTGCTCTGGGAGAGCGGTAGCTGCCGGGGCGGGAGTTTCTAGTTGGGCTGCCGGGGCAGAATTTTCTACTGGTTGAGCGACTGTTGTCTCAACTGCGGCTAAAGCTTCACTTGTAGGTTGTGATGCCGCTTGGGGATTTGCCTCAGCAGGGGCTGTGTTGGCTCCGACGATCGCACTTTCAGGTGCAGCCGTGGCTACATCTGCCATCGCTGCCTGGGTTTCGTTGCCAGCGACTTGGGAAATTTCTTCTACTGGCTCGGAGGCTGCAGTTGTTTCGGAAACAGCAGCTAAAGCATTTAGTTTCGCTTCGGAGGTTTCAGCGGTTTCAGCTTTAGCGACAGCGGGGTTGAGCGCATCAGCAGCCTGCTGAGCGTCTGCTGCCATCGCGCTCGAAGAAACTACTAGGGTAGCTCCTAAGACTGCTGGGCTGATTAGTAAGTAACTCCACAAAAATTTCGACATATTCACTCTCATCCTCACACCGATTACAGAGAAACTTTTCTAGTCTTCTATGTGGTCAGTCGTTGCTCAACTAGCATACTCTAAAAAGAGACCTAAAATTCACTTTTTCTTTTGATTCTTTCGGGCTGACCGAGTATATAGATGTGACTGACGGCTGCAGTGAGCCTGTTTTTTCACCTGTACTCAACTTCGTCAAAACCAGACCCGGCTTGGGCTGTCGATTGATTTTACTGATCCCACTTGATAGCGCCCGATCGCCTATTTACTTTTTAGCACAGCACGCCCGACTCGTCTAGGCTGATTCGACTTTTACCTCCAAGCTGTGCCCGAGGACGCTAAAGACTTGGCGATGATCGAACAATTCTAACAAATCGGCGTTGATTTTGTTGTGAGCTGCTTCTTGCCACAAAATTTTCATCGCTACCTCTGTTCGCAGAGCTCGTTTGTACGGGCGATCGCCTGCGGTCAGGGCGTCGTAAATATCGGCGATCGTCATCAATTGCGCTTGAATTGGAATTTCTGACTTGTTTAGGCCTCGCGGATAGCCTGTGCCGTCGAGTTTTTCGTGATGTCCGTAGGCAATGTCTGGAACATTTTTTAAATCTTTTGTCCAAGGAATTTGTTTCAGAAACTCGTAAGTGTGAGTTACGTGAAATTCTATTGCCGATCGTTCTTCCGGCGTCAGGTTGCCCCTCGACACCATCAATTGCATGATCTCGTCTGGGTTCAGCAGGGGTTTCTTTGCCCCATCTATATCTCTGTAAGTTTGTCGAGAAATCTCTCGCAGTTGAGCTAGGGGTTCCGCTGCCAAAATGTGAGGCTCGTTTGCCTCTAGCAGCACTTCCCAGTATTCTGCTAATCTGGATTTCGCCTCTGCTAGCTTAGTGTCTAGCTGTTCAATTTCCTGGCATTGAGGGCACTCTGGCTCCTGGAGCGGGTGTTTTCGGTAGGCTGAATGCTCCAGCAAGTATTTATATTTAGACTGGACGCATTCCATTTCCATCGTCCGCTGAGCTAAGCCAAAGCGGTGGCGAATAATTTCTAGCTGTGCGGGGTAGAGCTTTTTCTGTTTGGTCAAAACTGCTTCGGAGACTCCGATTTTGCCAAAATCGTGCAGCAGGGCGGCGTAGCGAATTTCTTGAATTTGGCGGCTGTTAAAGTAAATAGAGCGAAGTCGTCCGCTGCTGACGGTGTTTATTTCTTCTGAAAGGCGTACTGTGAGGGCTGCTACTCGTTCTGAATGACCGTAGGTACAGGGGTCTCTGGCTTCTATGACTTGCACCGAGGCTTTCACGAAGCCCTCGAACAAATTTTCTATGCTATCTTGGAGTTGATTGCGCTCGATGGAGATTGCTGCTTGAGAAGCGAGCGATCGAACTATCCTTTCTTCCCACTCGGAATACTGCTGAGTCGATTCCCAGGCATTGTCTGCTGTCAGCACCGTATCTGCCTTTGTTTTGCGGTTGATCAGTTGCAGTACGCCTATTGTCTCGCCCTGTCGGTTTTGCATCGGCAGTACCATTACCGAACAAGTGCGGTAATTAATATCCCTGTCAAAACTGGTATCTAGCCGATAGGGTACGCCGGGGGGTAAGTCGTAGGCATCAGACAGGTTCAAACTTTGACCTGTAATTGCCACGTATCCTGTCAAACTTTTGTCAGTCAGTGGCAGAGCGAACTCTTTAAACGACAGGCTCGGTTTAGAAGCATTTTGGGCTACCTTGAACAGCAGCTTAGATGTTTCGTCGCTGTGATCTACTAAGTAAACGCTGCCAGCATCGCTGTAGGTAATTTCCCTACTTTTGGATAAAATTAAGTTTAACAACTCGCCCAAATCTTGGGCGCTTGACAAAGCTGCGCCAATATCTAAAAGCTTTTCTATCAGATCGGTTTTTTCTGCGGCAGACTCGTTCTTGAACTCTGGCTTTTCAAATACGATCATGTTCGGATGATGGGGAATAGCCTTTTATACATTGAACGTTTGGCCTCTCGACTTTTTCACACCCGATTTTAACCCCTAGTCGATTTTTTATTTGCGAGCTTTCCGCGATCGGGGACTGTCGCTAGATGCAGTGGCTCTTGTTAGGCCAACGGGCACTCTTTTAATCTAGCGTAGAAATCTCTTGGGCTAGCGCAAAGTCTTTCTCAGTTAAGCCTCCGGCATCGTGGGTTGTTAAGTTAACTGTAACTTTGTTGTAGGAGATTTCTATGTCGGGGTGATGTCCTGCGGCTTCTGAGGGGGCGACCAACTTATTTACAAAGGCGATCGCTTCGATAAAATCTTTAAATAAACGGGTACACCGCAGTTGTTTACCTTCAACCGTCCAGTCAGACAATTGACTGACACGCTCTTGAATTTCAGTATGGTTAATTAGCTCAGCCATAATTTTTTTCTTTGGGATTAGCAATGGCAGATTAACTGCCAACTTGTAGAAAACCTGACCAAAAACTATCCGCTCTCACCAATAGTGTTAAGCCTCAAGTTTTAATACTCAAGATTTAACACTATTTGAGGTGAGAGCGGTCTAGCGGGTCTTCAGATTAGAACCTGACTGCCGGGAGAATCCCTAGCTCAGCCTGGTTCCCCGTGGAAGTCGTTTCCCGTTGGAGACGACGGCTGACTGCTAGTGAGCGGCCCCGGCGCACAGCCGGTAGTTTCCAATCTGATGACCCATGCGTTTACTACTTTCTATCATGGGCATCACCTCCAGGTTTAGCTAAATGGCTTAATATTGGAACGCACATCACCTAAATACAAGATTTAAGGTGATGATTTGTGCGCTAGGCATTGCCAGCGTTACCAGAAGAACTTGCGTTCTGAGTATCGTTCTAGTATTCACAATTACTAGAGTAACACAAGGAATTAGAAGTGGAGGGATACAAATTGAGATTTTTGCAAGATGATGGCAAATTACTGCTCCTGGAAGGTCTTTGATCGATCTCTACAGCAATCGGGCGATCGCAGTTTCAGCCATCTACCTATATTTTCTTCAGAATCCTGGCTGTGCGGTTATCAGGTGCATGGCAACTCTGGCGGCGGAGAAAAGGCGATCGATTTCTTTCCCGATAGGAGAGAGAGTTCACCAGATATAAAAAAACAAGTTGTTATAGTCGCAGGCAGACTTGGTTTTTGTCCAAAATCAGCTTTTTTAGGGTGCTAATTCTATCGAATCCTGCACACAAAAAGCTCCTGCCTGGTGGCGGGAGCTTTTTCAGCATTAAGGGTAAAGCCTAAACTGCTTTATCTTACCCTTTGAAAATGTTGGCAATTTTGATATTTCGCGCTGATTACAGAGCGTTACCGCGAGGCAGAACTTCTTCAGGGAAGATGAAGTTTTCGTGGGGTTGGTCTGTCGGAGCCATCCAAGCACGAATGCCTTCGTTAAGCAGAATGTTCTTAGTGTAGAACGTTTCAAACTCAGGATCTTCAGC
>NZ_JAUBQR010000363.1:0-3446 GCF_036701385.1 Microcoleus sp. Pol12B4
TTAATTAATCCGAAACATCTTAAAAACTGGTTTACTAATTGCTGCTACTGTACCTCATAACATCCGGAAGTGCTGTAGCCCTCTTTTGTCACTCTGAGAAAATAAAAATAATACCCAAACTTTCAACTGTAGATAACTCAAGGATTTGAGCATTTATTTTCTAACAGAATGGCCCAAATCAAGGTTTTTGGTAAAAGTCTTATGATATAACCATCCCAGGTTATTTTCTGCCGAAACTGACAAAAGAGGGGTAGGAACGAGTCCATATCTTCTGAGTCAGCCTTTTGGCGGATAAAACTGAAAAACTGTTGATAATCTTGAAGCTGCTTGGATTCTTCCAACTTTCGCTGCTTTCTGATTCGCAACAAGTAGTCTTTGAGGCGAGCGTACCGCCATCCAACATTGAACCCCAGATCGTAGATTTGAGGGATTTTCGGATTCGCGGTTGCGTTGAGTAAGTTTTGTGCGACGTTTGGCGAGCCTTTGTCAGAAATTGTTCTCCTGCTTTTTTTCCCATCCCTACAACCTTTCCAAAACTCTTGGCTGCTAGTTGAAGTGTGGATGGAAATCTTGTACTCTTGCAGCGTTGTTTTAAGCCAATCTAAGTCTTGTTTTCTGTCGTTTGAGAGCTAATCGCTGGGCTGATACTTGTTCCAAGCGCGGGCTAAAGCATTTAGCGACTTTTGAAAATCTGCCAAAAAACTGTCTAACAGGGTTTGATACTTTGCCGGCAGTGAAAGTCGGCTGTGGTTTGAAAGAGTGTGACTTTGTGGCATAACTGTCAACATAAGCCAAACAGGGTTTGAGTTTGCTTTTTTCGGTTTCATCTCTATGTCTCTAACCTATCAACTGCCAAGCTCGATCGAATTCTGCCTAAAAGCTGATTTCTCATTCACTTTCGCAAAGGTAATAATTTCTCCTTCACTGCCACTCTTGGTTAGAATTATTAGCGTGCGCGACTTTTCTTTTTACAGAAATAGTTGTACCGTCCCGTGCGCGAGCGCCTGTATCAGACCGATCGCCAAAAAAAGAATGTTCTCTCGATTAACCCAGCATCCTTGACAAAAACTTAAACTTTGCCTCCCAACAGCCAGCGCAGAAATAATATCCAGCCCTGTACTCCGCGCGATCGCGCCGCTCGCCCAAAGTATAGCCAGGAATTAGAGATCTCTTACTAGGGACCAGGAAAAAAACCAACTAGAATTAATGGTTTCAGGAACTTGGAATATCCTAACCGTGTTGTCGTTTGCTGTATGAAAGCGTCCGCTAGAAGTCGCATATTTAATTCTTCAGAAGTGTCCGAACGCTTCTGTCTTTGAATGGGTACGACCATCCCTTCAATGCCGGAACTTCTTCTCTCGAATCCGGTTGCACGGATTAGGCAGAATGCGGCATAGCCCTTGTTTTTTCTAATCTACTAAGAGGGATTCTAGCTCTATTAGAATTTTTTGTAGGCGCTTCTGCTTTTTTGGATCACTCCAAGCTTTTGACTTGTTCGCTTTTGTTAAAGCTCCTTTTATTTGGGTTTTCAGATTTTCTTCCGGTTCTTCTTCCGAAGTACCTGCCTTTAAATCCGCGATGCGTTCTTTAATCTGATTTAAAGATAGACATTCAGCGATCGCCGCTTCCAGAAGCGACTTTCTTGCCTGCTCGTCTTTAACTTTGGCGATCGCTCGCGCCTTGGTATACTCGATCTGACCTCGGCGGAGGGTTTCTTGGATCTCTGACGGCAGCTTCAGCAGTCCCAGTCTATTGCTGACGAAAGACTCCCATGACATCCGCCCCAATTCGCTAAAAACCTTGACGACTATTTGCGTTTCATGATGAATGATAACGTTATCATTCATCCTCTGTACGTCATTTTGCATCCGGTAGAGCAGCCGCCCCACCTCTTCTAGATCGTATTCAAGGTGATGAGAGAGCAGTTGTAATATCCCCTCCGTTTCTTCGACTGGGTTGAGGTCTTCCCGCTGGAGGTTCTCAACTAATGCAACGCGCAGAGCTTGCTGTTGTGTCAAGTCCCGAATGATAACAGGGACTTCTGTCAATCCCACTTCCTTTGCAGCTCTATACCGCCTTTCGCCTGCTACTAGCTCGTATTCTTTTTCCCCTAAAGGGCGGACTAATAGAGGTTGAAGAATTCCATCTGTTTTTACTGACTGAACCAAAGCCTGCATAGCTTGGGAGTCGAAGTATCGGCGAGGTTGAGAGGATGGAAGCTTTATCAACTCAATCGAGAGCAGTTTTTCAGCCGTTGGTTCTGCCACTTCATCATCTCCAAACAAAACACTCAAAGAGGCCTTACCTTTATAGGGCTGGTCATTCTTACTTGACATTGAGTTTCTCCATCTTGGCGGATAGCTGGTTTAATATTTTGACGACGGGATTTTTAGGTTCGTAAACAGCAAGCGGGACTTGTTTTTCGGAAGCATCCGCGAAAGCAGTTATTCGCGGGATAGGAGCGTAAACCGGGCCAAAGGTCGTAAACTGCTCGTTTATGGCTTTGAGAGTCCGCTTGTCCTGAGAGTTAGCAGCAGCATAGCGGGAGGGAACAAAACCAGCTATCTGCAAAGGGCGGTTTCCTTTCTTTCTGATTCTCGCTACTGTTTGCAACAGGAGGTTGGTGCCCTCAAAGGCTTTGTAGTGAGTCTCAACGGGGACTAAGACGTGAGTAGCGGCTACCAGGCTGATGTAGCTGAGTAACCCTAAACTGGGAGGACAATCTATGAGGATGAAATCGTAGTTGTCCTGAATTGGGGCGATCGCATCTTTAAGGCGAACTTCCCGAAAATCCATGTTAACCAGCTGAATTTCCGCCGCGCTGAGGTTGATGTTGGTAGGTGCCAAATCCATACAGTGAATGCCCGTGTGGATGGAAAGAGGTTCCTCATTGACAATGGCATCAAACACAGTTTTATCCAATTTCTGAGAGTCAACCCCCATGAAGAGCGTTAGAGAACCTTGAGGATCGATATCGATGAGAAGAACCTTGTGGCCTCGTAAGGAGAGGTGGTAGCCGAGATTGAGCGCGATCGTGGTTTTCCCCACACCGCCGGCTTGGTTGAACAGCGAGATTATCTTTGTCATGAATTGCCCTCCGGTAGCGTGCCACCATAGTTCCAATACGGAGTGCAAAAAGAGGTGGCGGTTAAAACTGTAAGCATATGTGCACTTTTGTTGAAGTTTGGGAATGTCTGCACTTTAGGCATGAACCCTCACTATTCCCAGACCGTTTTGTAGAAAAACTATAGTTATACTCTCATATCAAGGTGATGTCTCTGAAGGCGCATTAGGAATTTTTTTATTTTTTCCCACTCCCAAAGGCAATTGGCAACAGTGACCATGCCGTTGCTGTGAAATACCAATTTTCTAAATTTCTGCTACAGATAGCCCCTCTAATATGAATGGATATCCTGTCAAAGAAGCAATCACTTCGTTAGTTAGCT
>NZ_JAUBQR010000040.1:0-5002 GCF_036701385.1 Microcoleus sp. Pol12B4
AAAGGTTAAGATTCTAATCTGACCCTCCTGCAATCATTGCTTCACCTCCTATGGCAGAAACCTTATTGTTCAACGCCCTCCGCGAGGCGTTAGACGAAGAAATGGCCCGCGACTCCGCCGTATTCGTACTCGGCGAAGACGTAGGTCAATACGGCGGTTCCTATAAAGTCACCAAAGACCTCTACAACAAATACGGCGAACTTAGAGTGCTCGACACCCCGATCGCCGAAAATAGCTTTACAGGCCTAGCAGTAGGCGCAGCAATGACGGGACTGCGACCGGTCATCGAAGGCATGAACATGGGCTTTTTGCTGCTGGCCTTCAACCAAATTTCCAACAACGCCGGAATGCTGCGCTACACATCCGGTGGCAACTTCAAAATGCCAATGGTAATTCGCGGGCCAGGCGGCGTGGGCCGGCAACTCGGCGCGGAACACTCCCAGCGCTTAGAAGCATATTTCCAAGCTGTACCGGGTTTGAAAATAGTCGCCTGTTCGACTCCCTACAACGCCAAAGGACTCTTAAAATCAGCCATCCGCGACGACAACCCCGTTCTGTTTTTCGAGCACGTTCTTCTTTACAACCTCAAAGAAAATTTGCCAGAAACAGAATATTTAGTGCCGCTGGACAAAGCAGAAATTGTGCGATCGGGCAAAGATGTCACCATCCTGACTTATTCCAGGATGCGGCACCACGTCTTGCAAGCCGTGCCCGCCCTGGTAAAAGAAGGTTACGATCCAGAAGTAATCGACCTAATTTCTCTCAAACCCCTGGACATGGAGACAATTGGCGAATCCATTCGCAAAACTCACAAAGTAATCATTGTAGAGGAGTGCATGAAAACAGGAGGCATTGGTGCCGAACTCATTGCTTCGATTAGCGATCGATTTTTTGACGAACTCGACGCACCGGTTTTGCGCCTGTCTTCACAAGATATTCCCACACCTTACAATGGGAATTTGGAAAGACTGACAATTGTCCAGCCTACTCAAATTGTCGAAGCCGTCCAAAAAATGGTAGCTTTGCGAGTATAAATAGTGATTAGTCAGTAGTCATTGGTTGACTGTTGACTGTTGACTGTTGACTGTTGACTGTTGACTGATGACTGATGACTGATGACTACAATCTGCCAACCGCCAACTGCCAACTGACAACTGCCAACTGACCAATGACTAATAATTAAATATGCAAAAACAACGTTCAATATTAGCCCTAATTTTTGTTTTAATCATCGCCGCTATTACTGTAATAGTAACAATTCCGACGCGGCTGGGATTAGACTTGCAAGGAGGATCGCAACTCACAATTCAGGTAAAAACTACCCCCACGATTCCCAAAATAGACCAGGGAATGTTAGAAGCTGTGCGGCGGATTGTCGAAAACCGGGTTAACGGTTTGGGAGTTTCCGAAGCATTAGTCCAAACAGTAGGAGAAGACCAAATTCTCGTGCAGTTGCCCGGAGTAAATGACCCGCAGCAAGCAGAACGAGTTTTGGGCGGCACGGCAAAGCTAGAATTTCTGGAACAACTGCCTGGAACAGAAGCACAATTAGCCATTGAAAGGCAGTTGCAGCAGGAATTGCTGGTCAAACAAGCAGAATTGAAAACCAGCCCTAATGAGGCAGCAATTAAAGAAAATCAGGCTGCTTTGAAAAGAAGCAATGAGGCGATCGCCAAACTCTTCAAAAGCAGCGGACTCGGTGGCGAAAACCTCAAAGACGCTCAACCTCAACCCTTGGCCTCTGGGAACAACTGGAACGTTGCTCTTGTTTTCGATACCAAAGGAGGCGAACTCTTTGCCCAACTCACTAAAAATTTAGCGGGAACCGGACGCAGTATCGGTATTTTTCTAGACGAAAGAATGATCAGTTCTCCAGTCGTCGGCGTTGAATTTGCCCAGACAGGAATTACTGGTGGGAGTGCCGTAATTCAAGGCAACTTTACAACGCAAGAAGCCAACGATTTGGCAGTGCAATTGCGCGGTGGTGCTTTGCCTGTGCCGGTCGAAATTGTAGAAAACCGTACTGTCGGCGCTAGCTTGGGTAAAGACAGCATTCAAAGCAGTATTAACGCAGGTATCGGCGGCTTAATTTTGGTCTTGATTTTCATGGTTGCCTACTATCGACTCCCCGGCGTAATTGCCAATATTGCGCTGTTAATTTATGCTCTGTTAACTTGGGCAGCTTTCGTGCTCTTGGGAGTGACATTAACGCTGCCGGGAATTGCTGGTTTTGTGCTCAGCATCGGGATGGCTGTGGATGCTAATGTGCTGATTTTTGAGCGCACGCGAGAAGAGTTGCGGGCGGGGAAATCGCTTTATCGATCGGTCGAATCCGGTTTTTACCGGGCTTTTTCCAGCATTTTAGACGGCAACGTCACAACAGTTATTGCTTGTGCTGCTTTGTTCTGGTTAGGCGCAGGTTTAGTTAAAGGGTTTGCTGTAACTCTGGCATTGGGCGTATTAGTGAGTATGTTTACTGCGCTCACTTGCAGCCGCACTCTGCTGTTCGTAGTATTGAGCTTTCCAGCATTGCGGAAACCTCAGTGGTTCTGTCCTAATTTGTCGAAAACTGCTAATAGTTAACTGTTGACGGTTGACGGTTGGCTGTTGACTGTTGACTGTTGACTGTTAACAGACTACGTAAGGTACGCATTGCCCACCCTACATTGAGAAGTTTTTCTTCCTTCTTTCCTTCCTCTTCCTTCTTTCCTCTTCCTTCTTCCTTCTTCCCTCTTCCTTCAAATTATGAAATTCAGTGTAATCAAATATCGATCGCTCTGGTGGAGTATTTCCGCCGCTATAATCCTCGCAGGTATAGTGTCGATGGCGATTTCTTGGACTCGTCCCGACATCCGCGCACCACTGCGCCCCAGTTTGGACTTTATCGGCGGCACTCGGCTGCAATTTGAACTCGACTGCACGAAACCGGAAAATTGTAAACCCATCGATCTTGCTGCTGTCCGCCAAGTCTTGGACACCCAAGGTTTGGCAGGTAGCAGCATTCAAGTTATCGGCAAAGAACAGCGCGGTTTGTCGCTGCGAACAAAAACTTTGGATGTCGAACAGCGGACTAATTTGCAAACAGCTTTGAGCGAGAAAATAGGCGCTTTTGCTCCTCAATCTACTCAAATTGATACGGTTGGGCCTACCCTCGGCAAACAATTATTTACTTCGGGATTGTTGGCTTTATTTCTTTCCTTTGCTGGAATTACGGTTTATCTAACATTCCGGTTTCAGTTGGATTATGCCTTTTTTGCTTTCGTTGCTCTCTTCCACGACGTGTTGATTACTCTTGGTGTTTTCTCGTTTTTGGGTTTAGTTCAAGGAGTGGAAGTTGACAGCTTATTTGTGGTAGCTCTATTGACAATTATCGGTTTTTCTGTTAACGATACAGTGGTAATTTACGATCGCGTGCGCGAAGTAATCAAGCTAAATCCGGGACAGTCGATCGATCAAATTGTCGATGATGCGGTCATGCAGACGCTGGGAAGGTCAATTAACACGACGATGACAACACTGCTGACTTTGTTTTCAATCTTTTTGTTTGGCGGCGAAACCCTCAAATACTTTGCTTTAGCATTGATTGTCGGCTTTATTGCGGGTGCGTATTCCAGTATTTTCATTGCCAGTACGCTGCTAGCTTGGTGGCGCAGTCGCACCGGTCACTCTATCCCCGTCCCCGTAGAAGGAATCAACCAGTCAGAGGAAGTTTAATTGACTGTTGACGGTTAACTGTTGACGGTTAACTGTTGACTGACTAATAATAAATCATCAATAACCAATAACTAATGACAAATGACAAATAACAAATGACTAATGACGAAACTTTTCAAATAGAAGTCCAAAGGCTTCACAAACTAACAGTTTACGGCCGCTGGTTAACTGTGATATTGCTGTGGATTAGCGTTGGTTCTTTGAGCATTTGGGGTTTGCGCCGCGAAATCGCTTTGTGGTTAGAACACTTCACTTGGGCGGCAGTGCGCTACGGTTTATCTTTTCATCGCTGGCCGACTCTCGGTTTGGGTTTGTGCTTGGGAATGACTTTAGCAGTGCTAACTTGGCAAAGTCGCAATACAGTACGAGGATTGCCCATGCGGGAAAAACAGGGTTTGGAACAACAAGTTCGCCGCATTCGCCAGCGAGGGCCGAGTCACCCTTTGTGGAAGTGGGTTTGCAAAGGTTCGCGGTAGCCGACAGGCTTTATTCTTTAATCTCTTAAAGAGGGACGAAAGTTTGACTCTGAAGCGGTTTCAAACGCCGAGTCCCTAACTTTTATTGCTTCTTCCTTCTTCCGACTTCCATCGAACTGATATCCGTTACATCCGTTACATCTGAAATCTTGCACCATTCTCAATAAGCTTTTTATGAGCAGGCTTTCGGGCCTGTTCCACAAACAGTGAATTTTCTTGTGAAACAGGCCGGAAAGCCTGTCCTTGAGAATGGTGCAAGATTTCAGTTACATCCGTTACATCGGTCGAGCGAATCCGTTGCCGAACTTCCTTCTGCTGTATCACGCAAAGCGAGGCAAAATCTGTGCTACGGAAGACTGTTGCAGTGGAATCTCGATCGCAAATTCTGCTCCTTTTCCCGGTTCCGAAAAGCACTTCAATTCGCCGCCGTGTTGGTTGACAACAATTTCATAGCTAATCGACAGTCCCAAACCCGTTCCTTGGCCGACTGGCTTAGTAGTAAAGAAAGGGTCAAACAACCGCTTCCGAACATCTTCTGTCATCCCCGGGCCATTGTCAGAAATTTTAATTATTACCTTTTTTTTATCACTTAACTCGGTGCGAATCCGAATCGTAGGAATTAGGCGGGTAGACTTAGAAACTGATGATTGAGTCTTTGTACAAGACTGGTTTTCTTCGGCTGATTGCGACTTATTCGTGTTTTTTTTATCAATCTTTTCGTGTTGTTTATTAGACTCAACCAGAGCGTAAATTGCATTAAGTAAAATATTCATAAATACCTGATTGAGCTGTCCGGGATAGCACTGCACCAG
>NZ_JAUBQR010000040.1:5102-35166 GCF_036701385.1 Microcoleus sp. Pol12B4
TCAACCAGAGCGTAAATTGCATTAAGTAAAATATTCATAAATACCTGATTGAGCTGTCCGGGATAGCACTGCACCAGCGGCAAGTCGCTGTATTCTTTGTGAATTTCGATCGCCTCCTGCCCTGGTTTCCCTTTAAGCTGGCTTTGCAACAGCATAATCGTGTTGTTGATACCGTCGTGAATGTTGACCTGCTTCATTTCAGCTTCGTCTAATCTGCAAAAATTCCGCAGCGACAAAACGATGTCGCGCACTCTTTCTGCACCTTGCTGCATAGAATTTAAGACTTGTGGCAAGTCTTCTAGCAAATAATCGAGTTCGATTTTTTCGGCTTCCGCTTCAATTGCTGCGATGGGTTCGGGACAGTGCTGTCGGTAGATGTCGAGCATCTGGATTAAAGCTTGCGTGTACTCTTTAGCGTGGTGCAAATTGCTGTAGATAAAGCCGATCGGATTGTTGATTTCGTGAGCTACTCCTGCTACTAACTGCCCCAATGAAGACATTTTTTCTGTTTGAATTAGTTGAGTTTGAGTGCGCTGAAGTTCCAGCAAGGCAAGTTCAAGCTGTTGGGCTTGATGTCTCAATTGCGCTTGCGATTCTCGCATCGCCACGGTTGATAACTCGTGAATTTGCAACTGAGAAAGCAGCAGTTGGTGTACGTCTAAAAGTTTGTAAGTATCCGGTTCTACTTGTACTACAATTGGTTCGTGGATGAGTTCGGGCGATCGCTCCAAAGACTGCCGCACTGCCGTCATAATTGAGGTTTCGCGATCGAGAACCAACATATCAGTTTTAGTAAAGCGGTAGAGTATGACCAAAGGCTGTTGAGAAAATAACTCCAAGCTGTAGGGGCGGCTCATGTGTTCAAAATAACGCCGTCGCGAAATCATCCCTATAAACTTTCCTTGCTGAGTGATGATGATACCCGGAACTAAAGGGTTTGCTTGAAAAATTTTAGCAACTTCGTCCCCCGGACACTCAGATTCTAAGAGAAAGTCGTACAGGGTTAATTCCTGTAGAGTCGATCGCAAACCAAGCGGTGATTTCAGGGGACTCAACCCGTCATTTTCATACACTGCTCCCTCCTTTGGTAATTAGCAGTAGCGGTTGGGTGCTGGAGTATTGCTTACTATTTAGACGGCTTTTTCTATTTATTTTATAGCTATGAAATCAACTCTACTCTGCTCGCTCAAATTGAGTTAATTCAGCAGAATTTTTTGGGTCTTAAATCGTGCTGGTGTCACCCGAAACGATATTGCAGGTTAGATTAATTTAACAGCCGACACTCCTTTGAAACCTAATTATGTAGTAAATGTGACAGATCCAAGATTCTACTAATCCGAATATAACAGTCATAACTATTTTTTATGTTTGACGACATTAATTTGGTTAAGATTGATAGACATCTGCGACCTGTGGTAATAAATTTGGTATTACCCCTTGCGTAAAATTATATTACAATAAGATACAATAAGACAAGAATAGCGACAAATCGGCAGCCGATAACCTATTTGACTATTCAGGTAAAATCGATTTCGGGCAATTGCCATGAAATGTCAATTGTCAGTTTTTTAGTACAATGCCGATCGCACTCAAGCCTGGAATTATATTGTAGATAATCTTCCAGCCAGGGACAGCCGATGGCGAGCAATTTGTCAAGTTCGGCAGCTTATACTTTACTCGCATCGAGCCTCCAAAGCTTCACCGACGAATTTTTCCCAGCCGATGCTAAAGTTGTGCGATCGCAACTAAACCTCACATTCCACACATCCGCTTGATGTGCCTTAAAAGTTTACAGAAAAGTACCGTCGGGCAGCCAAGTTGATATTCAGATTCTGTCACTGGCAAATCCGATACGGAGAATCAAGAGGAAGCAAAAGGAAATAATAGTATTTTACCCGCCTTTTCCCCAACCTCCACTTCAATTTGAGGAAGTTGGTTTGGTTGCGATAGTATTTCGATTACGATTACTTCTCCTCCCCCTTGATTTTATGCAATTCTCATTAGAAACTCTAAGATGTTGATTTGAGGAACCTCGGGGGGTCGGGTTTGGTTTGGCGATCGCACTGAGTTAAATTCAAATGACATTTGAGGAAAGTAAGCGACGGTTTCCATGTGCGGTTTCCCGAACTAGAGGTGGTAACTGTATACACGGCGGGTCGATGGTACTTTCAGTACAATGTCACTATTTCAACCGGTACACCTGTTGAGTCTGAGTCTCTTAGAGTGTGAAAGTCCCTTTAATCCTTGGGCTGTCTGGATCGGAGGTTTTTGAAGAGTGGGGCGGTGCGAGGCCCAGAAGCAGACTGTTAACCAAGCGGCACTAGAGAAGTCGGCAGCTAGGGTATACCGAGAAAGGATTTTAGGCGATCGCGATTAAAGATCAAGAGACAAAAGCACGATAGCACCAGCAGCAATATCACCCAAAAGAAGGATTTATCGACAAAAAGTTGCGTGTTATATTTCTAAATAATTCTATACAAAAATACTTTTACCTAAAAGGAGAACAAAAAATGGACACCCCTACAGATCGCCTACAAGAACCGGTCGGGACAAGAGAACTCGAATCAATACCTGTATCTGAAAAAGTTTCTTCCCAAAAAGTTAGTGAGGTTAATTTTGAAACAACTCCTTTAGAAACCCCAGCTTATACTCAGCAAAAAGTTAGCGTCGAGGAATTGAAGATTAACGGTGACGATTTGGTAGCTAAAGTTAAAGAACTGATTCACGAAGGAAATATCCGACGCATCATTATCAAAAATGAAGAGGGACGGATCTTGGTAGAAGTTCCTCTGACGGTGGGAGTAGTCGGTGGAGTGATTGGTGCGGCATTGTTTCCAGTAATTGCAGCAGTAGGAGCGATAGGTGCATTAGTCGCTCACATGACTATCATCATTGAAAGAACCGAGTAAAAAAAATTCAGTTGTTAGTAAGGCTTCTGTCCGGTTAATTTCCCGTAATAAAGCTTGTTGGTCGTGAGTACGACTATCCTCTCTTGATGGAGAAGAAAAAACTTGCATTGATTACTAAAAACTTAATTGTGGTTATTTAACCGGATTTAAACAAATTTCAAGCATAAAGTGGCTTGATAAATAGAAAGCTAGTAACTCTTACTACTCCCTTCTCTTTTTTCCAGATTTCTCTGATGAATTGTCTTCCCACTCCGACCGTAAAGCTGCCACTTTTAAGTGGTGTCATGAATCATCTATAACAATCCTCGTACTTTGTGAATTTATTACTTCCTCTCCGCAACTTCGGGGAGGATTGGGGTGGGGTAAAAAATTTACGACTCCTGCGATTGCTATATGCTTGCAGAGCAAGCATTATTTATAAATAACTCATTTAGCCGATCTTCATTGTTGAAGCCCGGCTGATTCTATTCCTTCGGGGACTCTGGCAATCACTCTGAGGGTAGAGCCTGCTTAATACCTTGGCGAGTTATATTTAATACAAATGAAGGAGAAACCAACAGTTCTCTAAACTCCCTAAGCAGAAAGCTGTTAAGCATTTAAACTGGTATGAGCCAAACACCCAACGCTTACACCTGAATCTTGACAGTAAATCAAAATAAGTGATTTAACTGCTCAACAGCTTAGCTCAAGTTTTCAAACCAGAGAATCTCCTAGAGACAAATATTTTTTGAATAGTTGTGGCTAAGATAATTATGAAACCTAACGAAGAAAATAGCTCTAGCCGTGAAATTCATCAAGAAGTTCACACCGATGCAACTAACGGTCACGTCAGTACAACACGAACTACTACAAGTGTTCCGAGTACAACGGCGAAGGCTTCTAAAGAAGCAGCTCATCACCAAGGTTATGTACAGGGTCAAATGGCGGAAAACCACCGCCAACTAGGAGTCCAAGAAGTCCGCGATAATGAGAATGCAGGTCGCGGGTTATTATTAGGGATTCTTCTTGCTTCTTTGGTAGGCTTAGTTCTGGGCAGTGTATATTACTTCAATCGGGGCGAGGAGGCTCCTACTCCTACTGCTGCTCCTGTGATTGTTGTACCAAAAGCGAATCAGCCTTCAGCAACACCAGCTCCAACTAGGACTATAGAGAGAGAAAAAACGATCATTCAAAAGATTGTTCCGGTTCCGGTTCAACCATCTCCTGTTCAAAAAGCTACGCCTGCTCCTCAACCAAGTCCAGCTCAACAGGCAACTCCGGCTCCTCAAACAAGTCCGGCTCCCAATATCAATATTACAATTCCAAATTCACAACAGCAAGATGCACCCGCTCAGGAAGCAGCGCCGTCTTCATCTTCGCCGTCCAATAATACCGATACTACGGTTCCGAATTCGCAGAGGGAGCCAGCTTCCACTCCGCCAACTCCAGCACCGGAGAGTTCAGCTACTCCATCTCCAACTCAAGATGATGGTGCTTCTGGAGCAGGTACGAGCGGCGAAACTAATACGGAAAGCCAGAGCAATTCTAATCCTACGGGTACGGCTGTACCTGATAGCAACTCCGGTGCTGAGGGTGCGGCTGGTTCACCGCAATAGAAGTTGGATGTCGAATTAGTCTAGTCCGCCAGAGGTTCAAACCCTAGACTCATAGCTAAAGTCCTTTAAAGAGGGCTTTTTTTATGGTTTAAACTGAGATCTTGCACCATTGTCAATAAGCCTGCTATGGGCGGAATCTCTTCCCTAACACCTACTCCCCACAAGAAAACTCATTCTTTGTGGAACAGGTCCGAAAGCCTTTTAAGCAAGAATGGTGCAACATCTCAGACTAACCGGGCATTGTGGCTGAACTCAACAAACCTGGTTTCTGCGATGGTAAACGTTTTAAGATAGTGCCAACCTATCCTAAGAAACAGTTTGGTGAACTAATTTAACTTTCCCTAAAGCCGTCTTCCTGCTGTCAAATAGTTTCATCACTCCGGAGGAAATGGTGTCTATTACATCGGGAGAACAGTAAGACAGAAACTCTTCCGACGAAGTAGGATCTGCAAAAAACTCTTGAGATTTCTTCAAAAAGTTTTCTGTTTCAGAAAAGCCGATAGATTTGATAATAAACGTAGCTACAGGAGAGTTTTTAATATCATAGGGAGATTCTTGATTTCGTCCTATTGCTAACAAATTTAAAACCTCTTTTTCCAACTGAGTTTCTAATGGGTAGGCGATCTGTTTGTTGGGCAAGTAATCCTCCAAAACCGAGGTCTTAAATCCGGGTGCACGCAATTCTCCCATCATAGTAGAAAGCGGAATATCGCGCCCCAAACGGTAGGAAAGAGCTTCTAGAATAGCGATGGTAATTAGCTTGACCCCCAGATAAAGTTTAGCAACTTCGATATTTTTGCGAGTTCGGGCAATCAGATTAGCGTAGGTTGCATCGTCCGGCTCTTGCCTAAACTGCTGGAAAACCAGTTCTGGTTTGAGGAAGTTCAAAAATCCTTCCATTTTTTGCAGAGACCTGCGATATCCGGCAACAGTATAGGAATTGACATGGATCAATTCGTGGTTGGTTTCTGGCATCAAGTTCCAGGTATTGTCTAAGAAATTAGAGGAATTTGGAGAGGCAAAATTCTCGACATCTCTATTTGCTAACCTGACAGCACGCTTGACAATTTCTACAATTTCTGCATAGCTCCATCCAAAGTTAAAATCGCGATTTATACTTACCAAACGCTCGTGCAAAAGTTCGATCGCGCTCAAACCGCTGGGCGAAACGGGACGAAAAGGGATAGTAGCTTCGATGCAAGCTGTGATCTCAGCGATCGTACTAGCTGGCAAAAAAGGCTCCAAAGATTTGGCAGCAATAACGGCACTCAAAAATTCGTTTTGGCCGCCAAACGGAGAGAGAGTCTTGCCGGGAATAAACCCAAATACTGAGGCCACTAGCTGATACATGGCATCGTCGGGCAGTTCGGTTTCATCTCTAATAACTAACTGCGATCGCACCTCTTTGACAAAAGGACAAAGGGCGCTGCTAATATTGAAACTAACGCCCTGATCGACTTGCACGTACACGAGGTCGTGAAACAGCGCAGCCAGCACCTCGATCGGATCGACTGACCCCCCGACCTCAAAAATGTGTTCCGACGTATGAAAGTACCGCCAAGGCCCTCTCATCGTTTGAATGATTAGCTCAGCTATCTGCTCTAGCTTTGGAATGTCTACTCGACCTCCCAATTGCTCGATCGAGCTTACCAAGCAATCCAAGCACCGTTTTTGTTCTGCCAAAAGCTCCATTTACACACCTCCAGTGCATTCCCTGATTGTCTTGCGCTTGATTGCATGGTATCAAAACGCGCTGCGATCGTGCCATGATTTGTCACTCAAAAATTTCAAATTTTAGGGGGAAACAGGGAGAGGGGGCGAGGGAAAGAGGAAGAGGGAGGAAGAACGAGGGAGAGGGAGGGAGAGGGAGAGCGAGAAATTAAATATTAAAAATTCGGCCGTTGTGGAGATTCGGGCAACTTGGGCGATCGGTATCATAAATTACAGTAAAAATGACAAAAAGTGGGTAAAAACTTGATGAATTTTCGATGAAATTATCAGGGGTTTTTGACAAAAGCTGTGGGTGGGTGGCATTGACACCAGCTTCAAGCTGCGGTGGTATAAATACTGCGTCCTGCCTCAGAATAAGATTCGTAGACGTGCTGATAAACCTCTTGATATTGGGGCTGATACACTTCAGTTGAGTAGCTTTCGGGAAATCTATCTAAAGCTTCCTCGATCGCCACTTTAACCGCTGCCTTGGTTTGCTGTCGCCTCCCCCACTCTAACACTAACAGAAGTTACACAACTGTCACCAGTGATCCTGGCACCATGCAGCACAAAATCAGACAATAAACATGGGAAAATCGGGGCGTTTCAGTGGCTCAATTAAATAATTGGACAACATCAATCCAGCTTAAATACCCCCTTAATTCCTTAGTCCCCCTCTGCTGGGACTTCGTATGTTTAGAAGTGATTTAAATCCCCGAATCAACTGTTAAAGACCCAACTTCTTTAAGAATTCGGCGATCGGGGTATTGTGTCTTTGGAGACGTTGCTGACTTACTGCATCCGATCGATCGTCCGATACTGCACCGCCTCCGCCACATGATTCGTTTTCAAGCTTTCATCCCCCGACAAATCAGCAATAGTTCTAGCAACCTTCAAAATGCGATCGCTAGCCCTCGCCGAAAGCCCCAACTTCCGAATCGCCATCTCCAATAAATTCCGAGAAGCATCATCCAACTGACACCATCTGTTAATGTGACTGCTTTGCATCTCCGCATTACAGCGCAAACTAGATTCCGACTGAAAACGGCGAGTTGCGAGCTCTCGCGCCCGCTGCACCCTCACCCGCACCGGTTCCGACTCCTCCCCCGTCGGCTGTCGCGTAATTTCTTCCGGTTTCAAACGATTTACGGCCACTTGCAAATCAATCCGATCCATCAAAGGCCCCGAAAGTTTTGCCCAATATTGCTCCCTCTTTTGCGGCGAACAAGTACACTGTTGAATCGAATCGCCGTAATAACCGCAAGCGCAAGGATTCGTACTAGCAACTAAAGTGAATTGCGCCGGAAACATCACCGATTGTCTAGTTCGAGAAATAGTCACATATCCATCTTCCAGCGGTTGTCGCAAAAACTCCAAAACATCTCTTTTAAACTCAGTTAATTCATCGAGAAAAAGTATGCCGCGATGTGCTAAAGAAATTTCACCCGGACGCGGAAAACTGCCGCCACCTACCAAAGAAGGGCCGGATGCCGAATGGTGAGGACTGCGAAAAGGTCGATCGCCCACCAAGCTTCCCTTATCCTTCAATAACCCAGCCACCGAATGAATTTGAGTCACATCTAAAGCTTCCTCAAAAGTCAGTGGCGGCAAAATACCCGGCAAACGCCTCGCCAACATAGTCTTACCGCTCCCTGGCGGCCCCACAAAAATTAAATTGTGTCCCCCCGCCGCCGCAATTTCCAAAGCCCGCCGCGCGTGAATTTGCCCCTTTACATCCTTTAAATCTAGACCCGAAAATCGCGTTTTTGCTAACTCTTCTTTACCGTTTACTTTTACAGGCGAATAAACTTCAGGATTGTTCAAAAAATCAGTAACTGCAAAAATATTCTCAAAACCATAAACAGATATTCCGTGCACCAAAGCCGCTTCTTGCGCGTTACCAGCCGGTACAACCAATCCTGAAATACCCATTTTTTGAGCTGCAGCGGCGATCGGCAAAACCCCAGCCACAGGCCGCAAACTCCCATCTAAAGAAAGTTCCCCTAAAAACAAATAATCTCCCAAAAGTTGACCGCTGACTTGTTCCGATGCTGCTAAAATGCCAATGGCGATCGGCAAATCAAAACTCGGCCCCTCCTTCCGCAAATCCGCCGGAGTCAAATTAATCACAATACTCCGCATAGGAAAAGCATATCCCGAATTTTTTAGGGTAGCCTTAACTCTTTCTTTAGCTTCCTGCACCGCAGAATCTGGCAACCCCACAACCACAATTTTCGGTAGCCCGCCTGACACATCAGCCTCAACACCAACCTTTACCGCGTCAATTCCAACGATCGATGCACTCCAAACCCTAGCAAGCATTTTTCTTTATCCTTAATTTGCCTGTCCCTGATTCATCATCTATTATGATTAACAATGACTAATGAATATCGGAAGAGGCAAGAAAAACTTTTCCTTGCCTCTTCTTTTTCTCCTCTTCCCTCTCTCCTGCTGAGTCTTCCCTCTTCCCTCTTCCCCTTCTCCCTTCCCACTTGGGTCTTCCCTCTTCCCACTTCCCACTTGGGTCTTCTTCCCTCTTCCTTCTTCCTTCGTTAACACCCATGACAACTCAAGAAACGCTTTTCAGCAAAATCATCCGCAAAGAGATTCCCGCAGACATCGTTTATGAAGACGACTTGGCCCTCGCGTTCAGAGATATCCATCCGCAAGCACCCGTCCACATCCTCGTCATTCCCAAACAGCCTATTGCCAAATTAGCCGATGCCGAGTCGGGAGATCATGCTCTCATGGGACACTTGCTGCTGACTGTCAAGCGGGTAGCAGACCAACTCGGACTTAGCAACGGCTATCGCGTCGTCATTAATAGCGGCAGCGACGGCGGCCAAACTGTAGACCACCTGCACCTTCACATTCTCGGCGGACGGCAGATGAAGTGGCCCCCAGGCTAAAGGCTAATTTTTACGCAGAACTTACGAACTTATCCTCAGAAACCCGGTTGATTTCTATTGCCAAGCGCTTCAGAAACCGGGTTTCTTTTTTCGTCAATAAACCTGGTGGATTGGATCTTGTTCAGAATGCAGCCCGCACTAGAAACCCGGTTTTCAGTATTCTCCCGATACAAACTTACCCTCGCAGAATCCACCGATGATATGTAAATAAATATTAAAAATCATCTCTTCACGACCTAATTAACAGATATTTAAATAGAAAGAGAATCGACCTGAACAAAAATAATTTGCTCGAACTGCTGAACCAAGCTACAGACAATAGATTCAGTTCTTCTGACCGCTGTATTTAACCAGTTTGGTGTGTAATTTTACTTTGTAAAATAATACAAATATTTACTAATAATCAAGTTTTTGTAAAAGTTTGTAAAATTTTTGAATTGTCAGCAGTAATCCCTTGGCAAACTTTAGTGAATGGTGTTACTAATATAAGCGTGGGGCATTCCCACAACGAACTTTGAAAATTCAATTAAGCCATCATAAACCAAATGACAACAACCGTACAGCGTCGCGAAAGCGGCAACGTTTGGGAACGGTTCTGCGAGTGGGTAACTAGCACCGAGAACCGCATTTACATCGGTTGGTTCGGCGTCTTGATGATTCCCACCTTGCTCAGCGCCACCATCTGCTACATCATCGCCTTCATCGCTGCTCCTCCAGTGGACATCGACGGCATCCGCGAACCCGTTGCAGGTTCATTGATGTACGGCAACAACATCATTACTGGTGCAGTTGTTCCTTCATCGAATGCGATCGGGCTTCACTTCTATCCCATCTGGGAAGCAGCTTCCTTAGATGAATGGTTGTACAACGGCGGCCCCTACCAATTGGTAGTATTTCACTTCCTGATTGGCATTTTCTGCTACATGGGTCGTGAATGGGAACTGTCCTACCGCTTAGGTATGCGTCCTTGGATCTGCGTCGCTTACTCTGCACCAGTTGCAGCAGCCACCGCAGTATTCTTGATTTACCCGATCGGACAAGGCAGCTTTTCTGACGGTATGCCCTTGGGTATCTCCGGCACATTCAACTTCATGATCGTGTTCCAAGCCGAGCACAACATCCTGATGCACCCCTTCCATATGTTGGGAGTTGCTGGTGTCTTCGGCGGTGCTCTGTTCTCCGCCATGCACGGTTCTCTTGTTACCTCTAGCTTGGTTCGCGAAACAACCGAAACTGAATCTTTGAACTACGGTTACAAATTCGGTCAAGAAGAAGAAACCTACAACATCGTTGCAGCCCACGGCTACTTCGGTCGTTTGATTTTCCAATACGCGAGCTTTAACAACAGCCGTTCTTTGCACTTCTTGTTAGGTGCATGGCCAGTAGTAGGCATCTGGTTTACCGCTTTGGGTATCTCCACGATGGCTTTCAACTTGAACGGTTTCAACTTCAACCAATCAATTATCGACTCGCAAGGTCGCGTGATCAACACTTGGGCTGATGTCATCAACCGCGCTAACTTGGGTATGGAAGTAATGCACGAGCGCAACGCTCACAACTTCCCTCTCGACTTGGCTGCTGGTGAAGTCACCCCAGTAGCAATGGTTGCTCCTTCCATCAACGGCTAAATTTAGCTTTTGATTAACAAAAAGCGCTCCTAGAAATAGGGGCGCTTTTTGTTTTGGCAAGTAGAATTTGATAGATTTCCTTCTGTTAAATCCGTTAAATCAGTTAAATCTCATACACTGCGCCTTGGCGAACTTCCCGATCTATCTGATATATTAATTAAGAATTATTATTTTTGGCAATCATCAAAGTGGCGATATTTAACAGGCACAAATTTGAAAAACTCGCGGTTCATAAATCAAAAACATTAGCCTGGGCGATCGCACTTTTCAGCGGCATTTTGATGGCATTGACAACCGCACCAGTAAATGCTTGGCTATTGGCTTGGGTAGCATTAGCTCCCCTGTGGATTTTGGTTGTTAGTTATGAAAGGCAAAAGCAAGAAGTAAAACAACAAAAATTCTTCCTTCTTCCTTCTTCCTTCTTCCTTCTTCCTTCACTCTGGGGAATTGGCTATCACGGATTAGCTTTATCTTGGATTATGGGAATTCACCCGATGACTTGGTTGGGAGTTCCTTGGTGGCCGAGTTTGGCGATCGCACTTTTTTGCTGGGCATTCATCACCCTCTGGGGAGCAGCCTTAGTCGCCGTTTGGGCGTGGCTATTTGTAATTCTCAACTCCCTCACTTTACCAGGCAAAAATCCTCTTCTTATTCTCAACTCCCTCACTTTACCAGGCAAAAATCCTCTTCTTAACTCCCCCCCTTTACAAGGGGGGGCTGGGGGGAGTAAAGCTCAACTTTTAGCATTAACTCGCGTTTTAATTGGCACAGCTTTGTGGTGTGCCTTAGAAAGTATTTGGAGTACAGGTTCGCTGTGGTGGACATCCCTATCATATACGCAAAGCCCGCACAATTTAGCAATATTGCACCTCGGTCAACTCTCCGGGCCCAGCGCAGTAACAGCCGCTATTGTAGCAGTAAATGGCTTAATCGCAGAAGCTTTTATTGAAGGAAGAAGGAAGAAGGAAGAAGGAAGAAGGAAGAATTGGATTGCTTATATTTTGCCTGCTAGTTTGTGTGTAGTTTTGCATATTGCAGGATGGAGTTTATACAATCGCCCTTTGAATCAAGAAGCCGCAACTGCTTTAAAAATTGGCATTATTCAAGGCAATATTCCTAACGAGATTAAGTTTGATTCAGGGGGTTGGGGGCGCGCTTTGGAAGGTTACACCAGTGGATACAAAGAGTTAGCCGACAGGAAAGTCGATGCTGTGTTAATTCCAGAGACGGCTTTGCCTTTTATCTGGACAAATGAGTATCAACGTTCTACTCTTTCCTTTTACCAAGCTATTCTCGAACGCGGCGTTGTCGCTTGGGTGGGAGGATTCGGACAGCAAGAGAATAGTATCACTAACAGCTTATTGGCGATCGATCGCACAGGAGAAATTGTCGGCCGCTACGATAAACTAAAGCTAGTGCCTTTAGGCGAATATATCCCTTTTTACGAAATTTTAGGCGGGATTATTAATCGGCTTTCTCCCTTAGATGCTCATTTAGTACCCGGCAATTCTCAACAATTGTTTGATACGCCATTTGGTCGCGCCATTGTTGGAATTTGTTACGATTCAGCCTTTGCTGAAAATTTCCGATATCAGGCGGCGAATGGAGGCGAATTTATGATCACCGCTTCCAACAATGCCCATTACAAACCGCCAATGTTGGCTCAACATCATGCTCTCGATGTGATGCGGGCAATTGAAACTGATAGATGGGTAGCTATCGCAACTAATACGGGTTACTCTGCTTTTGTAAATCCTCGCGGCGAGACGGTTTGGAAGTCTGGAATTAATACCTATGAAGTCCGAGATGCTACTATTTATCGGCGGCAAACTCGGACTTTGTACGTGCGGTGGGGAGATTGGCTGATGCCTGTATTGTTAGTATTGGCTGGGTTAATGCGGTTGATTGTTAGAAATTAACCAGTAGGTTATACCATTTTAGATTTTCGATTGGTATCTAAAATCTAAAATCTAAAATGGAATGACTCTACTTATCTTTCACCTGTTCGTGAACGCTAGGAGATAAAGAAATTAAATCGTCGATATTGCGCTTCATCGCAGCACAAATATTGTCTAAAGGCAAATCATTGGCATCGTGCCCGAAGGGATTTTCTATTTCAATGCCGATTTCTTCGATGCCGAACAAAGTAAAACTAATTAAAGCCACAACTAAGCCAGTTCCCCAAGTCAAATCTTTCACCATTTGAAAGGGCAGTGCCAAACAGTAAAGCAACAATAGTTGTTTCAGGTGAATCGCGTAAGCCAAAGGGATAGGCGTCTTCAAAATCCGCTCGCAGCCTCCTAATACATCTATCATAGAATTGAGCAACTGATTCATAGCAGTTAACTGATAGACATCCAGGCAATTGCGCTCGTACTGCTCGTGCATATAATCCTCAATCCAAAAGGCAATTTCTAGGGGCGGATTGTTCATTGATTTGAGCTTTTGGTACTGCGCTGGCGACATTAACGGCTCCAACTCTGGATTGACTGATTGTTGCCGCAAGTGCAGTTTCATCGCCACTGCAAAGGCAGGTAACAGGCGCAGGGCTGATTTTTTGAGTTCTATATCCTTCGGGTCTTTTTCCTCAATGGCTACCCAGATTTGGCGCGCTAAATTGCGGACATTATTGACTAAAGTTCCCCAAGCTTTTCGACCTTCCCAAAATCTTTCGTAGGCTGTATTTGTCCGAAAAACTAACAGTAAACCCAGGACAATACTCGGTACAATACTCGATAAAATGGGCATGGAAACAGGCAACTTAAAAAAGTGCAGCACGGAAATAAAAACTCCAAAGCTGCCGCACAGCAAAACGCGGGGCAAAATTGAGGGAATGACAGACCCCCGAACCTGTAATGCAATTTTAAACCAAGGCGGTCGATCGCCACTCATGCAAGTCTCCTCATTAAATTAAATTAGCCCCGCCCTAGCGCGGGCAGCGCAAATGCCTGGTAAACTTAGTTCTTTGGCTGTCACCAGTCGATTGGAGATTCGAGATTTTAGATTGGCTCCACAGATAAATCTGGAGGGTTTGAACTTAGGTCTAAAATTTTTGGTCTCTACGACTGCTGTCAGCGCTTGTATCCCTATTTGGGTGGGGTGAGAGCTTCCAAAAAAAGCTTTCCTACAAACAACCTTTGGATTTTACCCAAAAAACTCATCTTTACGCTCAATCTAAAACCTAAAATCTAAAATCTACAATTGATTCACGGAGGAACTTAATTCGGTAAGATTAACTATGTATCTTTAAACCTCAGCTTCCGTGCAAGAGCTACCGACATCTGTGCCCCCGCATTTTCACCGATTGCCAAACCAACGGTGGCAAATTTATTCGCCTCAACCACAGCAAGCCGAACAGTTTGCCACTGAAATCGGTTTGTCGCCCTTGCTGGCACAGGTACTGATTAACCGGGGCATCGATTCTCTGAAAGAAGTGCAAGGGTTTATCGAACCGGAATCTCTGGTTTTGCCCGCGCCAACCGATGAGTTTCCAGATTTGGCTGCGAGTGTCAAATTGTTGCGGGAGGCGATTTCGGGAGGGCAAAAAATTGCTATTTGCGGCGACTACGATGCTGACGGGATGACGAGTACGGCTTTGTTGCTACGAGCTCTCAGGGCTCTGGGCGCGAATGTGGATTATGCTATTCCCAGCCGGATGCGAGAAGGTTATGGGATTAACGATCGCATTGTAGAAGAATTTCACTCCGAAGGTGTCGCTCTCATTCTCACGGTTGACAACGGAATTGCAGCTTACGGCCCGGTTGCTAGAGCGCGAGAACTCGGTGTCAAAGTTATTATTACAGACCACCACGATTTGCCGCCAAAACTGCCGCCGGCTGATGCTATTCTCAACCCGAAATTAATTGCAGAATCTTCGCCTTATCGCGGTTTGGCTGGCGTAGGCGTTGCTTATGTTTTGGCAATTACTTTAGCTCAGGATATGCAGAAAGTTGGCGGGTTGGTGAATCCGCTGCTGGAGTTATTTACGTTGGGAACTATTGCGGATTTAGCGCCTTTGACTGGAGTTAACCGCCGCTGGGTGAAGCGGGGTTTGCGGCTGTTGCCTCACTCGCAATTGGCGGGTATTCAGGCTTTGATTCATGTGGCGGGAGTGCAGCCGGGAAGTGCCGAAAGTCCCTCAATTCTCAACTCAAAAACTCAAACTCAAAATTCGTTAAAGCCTGAAGATATTGGTTTTAGGCTTGGACCCCGGATTAATGCTGTGGGGCGACTCGCTGACCCTCAAATTGTGATAGAGTTGCTGACTACGGACGATCGCGAATTGGCTCTAAAAAACGCGATGCAGTGCGAACAAATTAATCAGCGCAGGCAGGAGTTGTGCCAGGAAATTGAGCAGGAAGCCATTGCTTGGTGTGAGGAAAGGGCGATTGATTTGCAGCAAGAACGAGTTTTAGTTGTCGTCCAACCGGGTTGGCACCACGGGGTGATCGGGATTGTAGCTTCTCGGTTAGTGGAACGCTACGGCGTACCTGTGTTTATTGGTACTTTTGAGGATGAGGCTGGCGAAAACGAGGCTGTAGGGACGGTAGCCCATAAAATTGTCCGGGGTTCGGCGAGGGGAATTCCTGAGTTTAATGTATTTGACGGGCTGAATTTTTGCGCGGATTTATTAACTAAATTTGGCGGACACAAAGCGGCGGGCGGTTTTTCTATGCCGGCTGAGAATCTCGAACAATTCCGCAATCAACTGTCAATTTTTGCCAATCAATGTTTGCAGCCGGAACACCTAAAACCGCTGGTTTCAGTTGACGTGCGAGCGGATTTGGCTGAGATTAATCTCGACCTTTACCGACAAATTGATGCTCTGGAACCTTGCGGGATTGAAAATAAGGCTCCTGTATTTTGGACGCCTAATGTTTGCATAACTGAACAGAAAATTGTTGGTAAAGGAGGTCACGTTAAACTAACTGCAACTCAAGATGGAAATGTATCGGCTAGTGTGAAGGCGATTGCTTGGCGTTGGGGGGAATATTTTCCTTTGCCTCGGCGGGTTGATATTGCTTACCGATTGCGGGAAAATAGTTTTAATGGCAAGACATCGGTTGAGTTAGAATTGTTGGGCGTTCGGCTACCGGCAAATGCTGCTAGTTCTAGGCCGCCGATTTTTGGAAAAGTTGAGTTTGATTATTGCGATCGCACTTATTCTTGCAGTCTGTCTCCTGCTGGCTCGATCGAGGAATTGAGAATCCGCAACTCTCAAGGGCAAGTTTTGGCTGTTGCACCCGGACAAAACATCGGTTTGTTAGGTAACTCCCGCAAAGATGCTAGAGAAGTCGATGTATCTCTACCTTTTTTTGAGAATTTGATTCAAACTGCTAAACACGCCCTGGGTATTTGATAACTCGGTATTTGATCGGAAAGCTCGTGCAGCAGGGAAATTTGGCGATCGAGCGTTGTGAATTTTGCATAATTTACAACTCAAAACTCCCAACTCTCGATCGCCCCGGAGCGTGCTATAATTACAGATCGCCGCCTTTAGCTGCCAAGAGAAAAATCACGATCGGGCCAGAAAGCACGACGGCTGCGAGTAAAGCTACCTGAACAATGAGTTGGTAGTCTACACCACCCAGACCACTGAAAAGATCGGTTATAAAGTCCATTTGTCCTCCTGACTGTAGTGATTAAGTCTAGATTGTTGAATTAGAAAATCCGCTTCTGATTTTACCGGGCGATCGACCATATTTTTTAAGGAACTTTACAAAATTCAACAAAATGTAAACTATGATCGACCTCTCAGTCACAGGAAACCTGGGACTTGATGCCCCTTCCCCGAAAGTGAGCGGAATCTAAAACCTCAAATCTAAAATCTAACGCCCTTGAATGATATCCGCCTCCGGCGCGGGCAATTGATATACTTGAAGAGCTCCAGTCTTTTAAAGTTTGGCATTTTCCACATAATGCTCCCAATCTAAAATCTAAAATCTAAAATCTAAAATCTAAAATCAAACTATGGCTACTTGGCGTTGCGTAAAGCAGTGCGGTGCTTGTTGTTACCTCGACCCAACAGAGCGCCCTGACTTAGACGAGTATTTATCTGAAGACGAATTAGCGCTCTATTTGAGCTTAGTCGGAAATGACGGTTGGTGTATCAATTTTGACAAAGTGAGCCGAGAATGCGGAATTTATGCCGATCGACCGCGCTTTTGTCGGGTAGATTCAGAGGTGTTTGAGGAAATGTACGGCGTTGAGCCTGCCCAATTAAACGATTTCGCGATCGAGTGCTGCTTGGAACACATTGAAGATCTGTATGGCGATCGATCTTTGGAAATGATCCGCTTTAACTCTGAAGTCGGAATTCTCGCCTTACCTGACGGTGTTGCATAATTGCGGGATGATTTTGATTTTTTTGTGGGATGGGCCCATGAGCCCGAAGGCGTGTATTTTCACGGCAGGCGGGACACCCCACAAGCATCCTCCTTAAATTGGGCAACGCCTACCTGACAACTAACAATCTCCCGGTTTCTCACCGGGATAGTGTCAAAATAAACAAATCAAGGAAATATCGCGCAGTTGAGTTGAGCTATGAGTAATCGAGAGGGTTTTACAGGGGGATTTATTGCCGGAGCTGCAGTTGGCGGCTTGGTGGGTGCAGTTTTGGGCGCGGTGCTGTCCCGGCGCGCTGCTGAAGCTTTGCTGAGTGAACCTTCAGACGCAAAAACCAGAAAAATCCGTCATAGGAAAGCCAGCCAACTCGAAGCCGAAGGCATGGAAGTAGCAAGGCTGAGTTTAGAAGATAAAATTGCCCAGCTAAATCAGGCAATAGATGACGTGCGCCTGCAACTCGGCGACGTAAACGGTAACGCGCAGGCACACAACAGCGAGGGTTCGATCGCCCCAGACTCCTGAATCCATTTAAAATTTTAGATTAGTCTGGCAGCTCCATGGGGGCTACTAACATCTTGCGCCATTGTCAAGAACTCGCTTTTGCGCCTGTTCCACAAAGAGTGAATTTTATTGTGGGGTGGGTATCCTATCCTGCCCGCCGGTAAAAAGCCTGATACTCCCCCTCTCGCTCCTCTCCCTCCTCTCTCACTCCCCCAGCTATGCTAAACTCACAGTTAAAGTGTCTGTAAACTTTACTCAAACTACAAGCAAAATTTATGAGTTCTTCAATAGGCCTTTTGGCAACCACGCTAGCGACATTTCTGCAAATCTATCTAGTCCTGATGATTTTTCGGGTGCTGTTAAGCTGGTTCCCCAATATCAATTGGTACGATCCCCCGTTTTCGATTTTGAGTCAGTTAACAGACCCTTACCTGAATCTATTCCGATCGATTATCCCCCCCTTGGGAGGGATTGACTTTTCGCCACTGATTGCGTTTTTTGTACTTCAGTTCGGCTCGGAATTCTTGATCGGTCTTTTGACCAGCTTGCAAACATCCTTGTAGTTTGAAAAGCTTAAGTTTTTAAGCATCGATCGTAAATTGTTTGGCAAACCTAGCTGCCTGCAACTAAATGTTAGATTTGACATTTTTAGAGGAACTCCCCGGTTGAAAAGCTGGGGAGTTCATCGTACATTAGAAATGAGAAATTGCCACCCACTCAACAATCTAAAATCTAAAATCTAAAATCTAAAACTGCAGATCGGTTTCACGGGCAGCTAACCCAAAATCTCAAATCAGCAATCTAAAATCTCAAAGAGTTTCCTTAACGGCGAACCACGCCAGTAAAACCTGTAGCTTTAAATTGCTTGAGCTTCAAAGGTGTTCGTTGATTGGCGGCAACCGAAATTCTGAGCTGAAAATCGCTAACTCCGGGAGGAACTTCTTCTATAGAACCCAAGCGAGTGCGGTTTTGCATCACCGGATTGTCGTCGGCATCATAAATGCGGCCGAAAATATCGGCATTGACAACTGGTTTGCCGGTGCTATTTTCAGCTTTCCCAGTAATCAAAAAGCAGGTAGCTTCCATAGAACTGCCACTGGTGACTGTTCCTTCTCCCATTTCGGCAGGACATTCGCGATAAGAAAGGTCGGAAAGTTTAATCTGCGTCAGAGCCCAAGCAGGTGGAGTGAATACCAAACTAAAAATTCCGATTAGGCAAGTAGCAAAAAAAAGGCTGATAGCTCGAAATTTCATAAATGGCGGGGCAAGTATATTTTAATTCTCAGCTTAGCGCGAATTCAGCCTCAAATTCCTACTTATAGGAATTCTGAAAACTACAGCTACTTTTTAAAGAAATGGCATTAGTCTAAACCTAAATGCTGTCGCAAGGCTTGGCGCATCACATCAACTGGGACGGATTCTTTATCCAACCAAATTTTTAAGGCGGCTGCTCCTTGTTGAACTAGCATTTCGAGTCCGTCAATAGCTCGCGCTCCCCGAAGCTTCGCATCTTTGAGAAACTGGGTAGGATTAGGGGTGTAAATTAAATCATAGACGATGGCACCTGCTGAAATTCGATCGAGCGCACCAGCGGCAACCGGCGACTTTTCCCCCTGCGGATACATCCCCATAGGCGTCGTGTTCACCAGCAAATCTGCCTGCGAGATTAACATTGACAAATTCTTCCAAGTATGCACCTGCAAATTTTGCACGGGCATCGGAGAATTGACCCAACTCTGCTGAAATTCCGCTAAATTTTGTTCGTTGCGGCCGACAACGTGCATCTCTGCACATCCCAATTGAGCGCATCCAGCCACAACGGCTCTCGCCGCCCCGCCATTTCCCAAAATTACCGCTACTTTCTGACTCCAATCGGAACCCCCCCTACCCCCCCCTTGGTAAGGGGGGGGACAGGATTCAAGAGCCGTATTGCCCCTTTCTAGCGGAGAAATCGCGTCTTTAGCCCCCCCTTGGTAAGGGGGGTTTGGAGGGGTTTGCAGCGGCGCGAGAAAACCTTCAACGTCAGTATTTGTGCCGCACCAACCTTTGTCAGTTAGGTATACGGTATTTACTGCGCCGATCGAGCGCGCGATCGGGGAAACTTCCGACAACAGCGGTAAGATGGCTTGTTTGTGGGGAATCGTGATGCTAAATCCCCGAACGCCAATCGCCGTAAATCCTGCAAGAGCAACTTTTAAATCCCCTGGTTTTACCGGAAACGGCAGGTAAACAAAATCGACTCCCAAGTGGGAAATAGCAGCATTGTGCATCGCCGGCGACAGAGAATGTTCGACGGGATGACCAATTACTCCCAACAGTTTAGTAGTGCCTTTAATCATTTTTGTTAGTTGACAGTTGACTGTTAACGGTTGACTGTTGACTTTTGAGTTTTGTTAGTTTTCATACCAGATCCTGCTACAGTTGGACCCTTATTCTTTAGTCGGCTAGGAGTCAACTTCGTTGGTTCAGAAGCGATTTTCCTCGCCGAGTGACTGTAAACCGTCAACTGTCAACTGTCAACTGTCAACTGTTTCCCGAAACTCTTTGGCGTCAGCCAAAATCGGATTGACATCAAACCAATAATCTTCGCCGTAACGGTATTCAAACACCCAGAGACTACGCAGCAAGATTTGGTATTTAGTTTCCCCGTTCACAGTTTTGGTAGCGGATACTTGGCGCAGCAATTGCCACTCATCAGATTCGATCGCCAAAGTAAGCTGGTGGCGGCGCTGGATGATCACATTTTCCAAAGTTTCCCGCGACAGAGGAGGGTCTTGTTTCTGCAGACAGCTATAAAGCAGTTGCAGCAAATTGCGGACATGACCGCCGCTGACTCGACACAGGCGATCGAGAGTTTCGGCAGAGTCGAAAACTTTGCCTACCAAAGCATAGCGCTGCGAAGGGTGCACCGTCGGAAAAGCCCGCGCCAGAACCATCTGCCGCAGCAATTCCACACCCTCAGAACACTCAGAACCGTCGCTCAACTGCACCGGCACCATCGGCAAAACCTTCGGATCTACCCCAAATCGATTGGTCAACTGACCCAAATCGTTAGAGAAAATCAGCACCAAAGGAATTGTATACACGACGTGGCAATTTAGTCTTGCCAACTGTTCCCCGCGATCGACAAACAGGTATTCCGGCTGAAGCCGCCCCGTCGGTTTCGCGCACAGGTGTATGCGATCGAGATTGTCGATAATTACTACAAGTCCTTGTTTCCCTTGGCGTTTGAGTTCTTGATTAGCCGGCTCCAGCAACTCCTTATTAAGCGCATCTAAAATTACGTTAGTTCGCGGCTCCAAATATTGCCTCAACTCCGATCGCAGATTCGGAGCATCTTTCGCCTTAGCAGTAATTTTGCCAATTCCCAAAGCCAGAGAAAATTCTCCCTCCGTGCTGGCATTTATTTCCCCAACACCAGGGACATTAGCTTCAGCCCTCAAGTCGATTTGAGTTTGAAAAACATCCGCAACCCCTTTGAGCAAAGCTTTAAAACCCGTCGGTTGCAGCTTGATTTTCATTTTCTCAATGCTTTCGCTCACCTGACGAGCAACGCTCAACAAAATGTCAGTGATATCTACATCGGCCATGTCTAAGTCTTTACTCGACTCAAAGTAAACAACATGAAATCCTTGTTGCTGCAATTGAGCTTGCAGCCGCAGCAATTCTGTTGATTTACCAGAGCCGATGTGACCAGTGAATAATTGACAGGTAGGTGCATCGGGGGACAGACGGCTTATGGTGCGCTCCAATTGTTCTACGATTGTGCCGCCCCGCACTGAAGAAAAATCGATATAGTATTGTCGGTCTTCTTGATTTGCTACTGCCAGGGTGTAGCTGGGATTGCAGGCGCTATAAAATTTCTGTAAATTTAGTTCCATACCCTGTTCGCTCAAAACTACATTATGCCCTAATAGCTTATTCGTTTCGCTATGGTAATAATCAGCATAAATTATCAACTTATTTTGATGTTTTATGGGACGCTCAATATCTTGATGCGTCACTAAACCAGCACTCCGAAATTACACTTAATTTTTGCGTAATGGGAATCAATAGAACCAACTAATACTCATCACTAAGTAATTCATCTGCGTACAGCGAGCGCGACTTTTTTGACATCACAGACGAAAATTGGGCAGTAATGTTCTCGGCTCAAAGTGGCTATTCGAGTACGGTTAACCGAAACAACCAAAACAGATAGTAATTAGGTATCCAGAAACCAGGTTTTTTAAATAATACCTTCGCCATTTCTACAGGAGGTTGGGTTCTTGTGGAGCGAAAGCAACAACAGATTTTAGATTGGCAATTTGAGATTTTAAAGTGGAGCACAAACCTCAAATCTCAAATCTCAAATTGATGGCGTTGTGTACGAGTGCTTCAAACCAACCTACTTTCTTAGAGCATTCTGACTTAGGCACGAAGGTGTTGTTTAAGAAACCCGGTTTCTCTCTGTGATATTTTTTTGGGAGCTACTTATTTTTAATCGATTCTACCATTTTGCGACCGACACCTGCTACCGAAGCGGGGTTTTGGGCTGTAACGAGGCTCTTCCTGGCAACAGATGAAACTTGAAAACCTGGTTTCTTAGCAAACTCTCTCTTTCCTCACTCTGCGCCCTCTGCGTTTAAAAAAACTCCAAATTATACAAAAAAAGGGCTGGTAACTACACCAGCCCTTCAGCTAATTTTAGACGTTAAATTAGCTGTAATCTAACATCTAAAACCTCAAATCAATCTAGCTTCTGTCGATCGCAGCTACTGGCTCAAAACTCGGAACCACAACCTCAGCATTCTGCTTAGTCAACTGGTTGTACAGCCTTTCGGTATTCGGGAAATTCGCAGCCGGCAGAGTCGGGAAGCGACGGTAAGGAACAGTATCCTCGCCAAACGCCTCGGCATATTCAACGCTGTTCAACATAGCGTTGATAAAGCCCTTAATCCCTTTACTTGCCAAGATTTGGTTGTACGTCCGAATCTCCGCTTGATTGCGGGGAGCGCGGCCCAAGAAGTGCTTGGTTCCCAACTCAATCACCTTAGTATTGGGATAAGGTGCGTAGAACTGTTTGATGTACAGCGATGAGCAGCCCAAAGCCTCAATGAACTCCTTGAGATTGATTTCATTGTTGCCAAGTTTGCTTTCCAGCGCCGTGAATTCATTCTTCACAACATACGGGTTGATGTCGCGCTCAAAAATTTGACGGTAAGCAGCTTGAATTAAAGTTTTCAAAGCTACTTTGTCAGAAGTAGTCGTCAGCTTGAACATCTTAGTTTGTTCACGCCGTTTGCTGACACCTTGAGCAATCCGAGTTTGCAACTCGATATCGCCCCGATCGCCTGCTGCACCGAGTTCGATAAACCGAGGAGTTTCGGGCGTCTGAGCTTGGACATTTTGCTCAGCGACGGAACCCGATCGCATCGTCCGCATCGACAAACCACCGGGAGTTACATAGCGCTCGTAGGGCACTGTATCTTCCCCGAAAGCTTCGTTGTACTCCATGCTGTCCATGATGCTATCGACCAGCGCGTAGAAACCCTTCTTGGCGCAAATGTCAAAGTAAGCGTTCATTTCCTGGCGGCCGTAGGTAGGGCGTCCCAGGAGTCGGCGGTGAATGTACTCGATCGCCTTACAAACGTAGAGCTTGCTCCAGTACATATTGCGGAACACGTCCGACTTCGCCAACATCCGAATAAACTCGCGCATCGGAATCTCGCCGTTTTCCAGCTTAATTTCCGCCACCTTTTGGCGCTGGCCGTCGAACACATCGCGACCAAACACTTGCAGGTAAGCAGCCCGAATCACCGCTTGGGTTGAACTTTCGGTATATTTGACACTGGAAGCATTGCTGTAGCTGCTAGAGACACCGCGGGCAGTTTTCTTGGAAGCAACATAGCTGCTCGGTAACTGGTCTAATTTAAAGACCTTGGGGCCCAGAGAGCCAGGAGCAGCACCGCGAGCCGCCGGATTGCTCAACTGATTGTCAATCCCCGCACCTTGACGGATCAGGATACGGCGAGTGTCTTTGCCGAAGGGAGCCGGACGGCTCTTGGGGTTGCGAGTTTCTTTCGGGAAAATCGCGCCAAACTGAATTTCTAAGGGGTCATTGCCAACACCGTAAACGTGCTGGTCTGGCAGAGGCTGGTTGTAGCCAGCAAACAAGGTGATGAACTGAGGAACCTTGCGGAACGGAGCGCTGAAATTGAACAAATCAATTTGCGGGCCCCAGTTGCGACACTCCTGAGCTTCTTGGCCCAAACCGCGCAGGTAAGGCACTGTTTCTTCGCCGAAGTAATCGGAATACTCCTGGGAATAAACCATCGCGTCTACGAGGGCTGGCAGGCCGCCTTTGCTGACGATCGCAAAATACTTGCTAAATTCCTCCCGCGAGCTCAAACCGCGACCTAGGAAGTGACGAGCGGCAAGTTCTACAGCGCGGCTGTTGACAAACGGCTCGTAGAATTGCTGACGGTACAGAGGAGATTTGCCAAGGCGGCGAATAAACTCTTTCATCGAGATTTCGCCATTTTTGACCTTGGATTCCAAGTCAGAAATGCTTTGGCTGTAGGCGCGGGTAATATCGCGCTCGAATACTTGGCGGTAAGCTGCTTTGACTACTTCTATCTTTTCTGCCGAAGACAGACCGGTTTTCATGACGAATTTCGATCGGCGCTCGGCTGCGTTGAAGTAGATTTGAGGCAGTTGCAAGCCTTGCTGGTCGTTGCTTTCGCGCTGCCGCACCTTGTCTGAAGGTGTGGGAGCTTTGAATTCGGTAATTGCTACGTCGAAATACTGTCCGACGATCGCACTTGCCTCTGCATTGTTTCTGAAATATCCCAAAGATGCTGCCTTCATTTCCTGCATTGCCACAATTGTGGCCGCCGAAGAGCAAGCATTTTCGATGATTTCTCGCAATCCGCGCACGTTCACCGAAATAATATTCGGGTCGCCAGCGACAATTGCGTAGGTGATGTAGCGCAAAAACCAGCTCAAGTCGCGCAGAGATTTGGTCATGTTGCCCGGGCCGTAGCGCGAGACATTGATCGGCTGAAATCCTGCTGGGATTGGGCCGCTGTAGCCACCACCGTTGCCAGAAAATAGATTTCCTAGCCCCAAGAATCCGCCGCCGCCACCGCCGTTGCCGCCAGCGCGGCTTTCTACGTAGGTGACATTTCCCAGTTTCATGCCTTCAGAGACATTCGCCGAGCCGCCGCGAGCCGCCCCTGCTACAGCCATCGCAGGTTCTTGTGGTCTTTCCAAAAATGCCAGCGGGGAACCGCCGGTAAAAATCCGGTTGGCTGCGCGGGATACTATCAGTTCCGAGTTTTGGGTCAGCGTCGCAGAGATATCGATCCGAAGAGCCCCGGAACTGAAATAACTTGCCAGTTCGCTGAGTTCGCCCCGCTGTAGAAAGCGGTCTTGCTGTTCTGCTTGCGAAATAGTTGCGACCGGTACAGTTTGATATAGTTGCGGACGCGCAACCGAGCTTCCACCACTTGCCTTTACAGTCATTAGACTCCTTAGCTCCCTATCCAAATAGTTGCAGCATTTAACCAGACTAACCTTGCCTTCTGATGCAGGTCAAAGTAGGTATTTTTGCTTTGTTTACTTTTTGCCTTTACCTGTCACGAGGTTCGGGCGCGCTTACTTTCTTAGATTAAAATGTTTTGGTTTCATCTTTCTGCCTGCGGGGAAATGTCCGATCCGAAGGCAGGCACGGGGTACTCCCTCCGCTGCACTCCGCCGGCATACCCGTGGAAAAAAAGACTCGGCAGGAGAGTTGCCTTTGGGCGATTGCAGCCAGTGCCTTGAATTAAAGGAAAAGAAAATCAAAAATTTTCTTCTGCCTGTTTCGGGGCTTTTGACTTTCTGCGGAAAGACGCCTCCGCTTTACCCGACAGTTCAGCGGTGGGTTATTGACAGTCCTTATTTGTTAAAAAGCCTGTCGAGATTTATTGTATAGATTTAAGAGAGCTTATATGAGAAAAAATGATAAGTTTTATTACGCAGAAGCTGTCAGGGCTTGGCTACCAGGGGTTAGTCGATCGCCCGATCGCTCTCTCTTAGGCTTCCCAACTTGGCGAGACGCCACTTTGGTTGCCAGTAACGCAGCAATAGAAGTGCATCGCGTCGCGCTGTTCGTCCGTAGCTACTGACAACCAATCTCAAAACCCACGCACAATTACCTCACTTATGGATACTACGCCTGATATCAGTGCTGCCGTACGGCGGCTTTACGATACTTTCCCTTTCCCGCCCGATCCTTTGTCAGATGAACCGCCCCCTGGGTACAACTGGCGCTGGAGTTGGCCTGATGCTTACAATTTTTGCACCGGGCAAAAGCCGCCAAAACTGGATATTCGGATTTTAGATGCTGGCTGCGGCACTGGTTCGAGCACCGATTATCTGATTCACCTCAATCCTGAAGCTTCGGTAACGGCGATCGACCTGAGTGAAGGTGCTTTGAAAGTAGCACAAGAACGCTGTCGGCGATCCTCTTCGAGGGCTTCGCTAACGGGAGCGCGCGAAGCTGATTTTCGCCACCTCAGCCTGTACGATGCCGCCGAGTTAGAGGGCGAGTTTGATTTGATCAACTGCGTCGGCGTGCTGCACCACTTACCCGATCCGATTAGGGGCATTCAAGCGCTGGCGGCGAAGTTGGTCGAGGGTGGTTTGATGCACATTTTTGTGTATGCTGAGCTCGGACGCTGGGAAATTCAACTGATGCAAAGGGCGATCGCACTTCTTCAAGGCCCGCAAAAAGGTGACTATCCCGATGGTGTGAAAGTCGGTCGTCAAATCTTTGCTTCTTTACCAGAAAACAACCGTCTTGTCAAGTACGAAAAACAGCGTTGGGCAGGAGAAAATCAGCGGGACGAATGTTTTGCTGATATGTACGTTCACCCGCAGGAAATTGACTACAATATTGAGACTTTGTTCGAGTTAATTGACGCTTCGGGATTGGAATTTATTGGTTTCTCAAATCCGGGATATTGGCAGTTAGAAAGACTTTTGGGGAAAGCGCCGGAATTGATAGAAAGAGCTCAGGGTTTGACGGAACGGGAGCTTTATCGATTAATTGAATTGTTGGATACGGAAATCACTCATTACGAGTTTTTCTTGGGCAAAAAGCCTGTTAATAAAATTGATTGGTCGGACGATAAGGCACTTTTGGAGGCAATTCCAGAGTTGAGTAGTTGTATGCACGGTTGGCCGAGTCAACAAGTGTTTGATTGCAACTACCAATTGATCAATTTGTCAAGTGCGGAATTTGAGTTTCTGCAAGGTTGTGCACCCCCCCCAGCCCCCCCTTATCAAGGGGGGGAGAAAGAGGGAAGCCCGTCTGGGCAAGGTAAAGGTGGGAAGAGTGTTGGGGAGATTTTGGGGAATGTGGAGATTGGATTGGATGAAGTGCGATCGATCTTATCAAAACAGCTAATTTTGCTAACACCGAAATTATAGGGCTTTTTGATTATTTGAACGAACCGCGAAGACGCGAAGAGCGCGAAGCAAGAACTGCATCTCTTTCTTTCTCTTCCTTCGCGTCCTTCGTGCCTTCGCGGTTCATTTAATCTTACTCCTAAAATCCGAAATGGATTGACACAGGCCCCCGTCTGCGGCTACGCTTTGAAGTTAGAGGTTGCTTTGCTTGTAGAGGAAGTAGCCCGCGTCGCCCAAAAATCTAGTTGCACTGCCCAAAGCTGTTGGTAGCAGCAATGGACAGCTCACCGCCAAACTGGTATCAGCAGTCTGGAGGCTAACGGAGTATCTTAACATCCTCTGTAGCCGCCCTGCTATGTCTTGAAATGCGGGGCGGCTGGGTTTTTGGGTTTTTCTAGAAAACCCAAAACCAGGAGAACATAATTATGTCACAGGAATTCTTGCCTGACGACAACAAATTCGATCGGCCAAATGACGACTCAGCAGCAGAATCGGAACAGGATGTGGTTTGTGTAACGGTGACAGGTTCGCCCAAGGGTGTCAGGGAAACCATACTCACTTTGTACCGCCTGGGATTTGCCCAAGTTGGCGATTGGAGTCCCGTACAACGTGCAGCTAATCCGAAGCAAGTGATGAGTGTGCTGATTCGCCGTCGGAAGCGCAAAGGGTAGGCGTTTGCTCGTTCCCAGGCCTTAGCCTGGGAACACATTCCATGAGGCTCTGGCTCCTGTTTTTGTTTTTATCCGTTAGCGAGGCAGAGCCTCTGGAGCTCGGTTCCCAGGCCTTAGCCTGGGAACCAGTTAATAAGACCAACAAAAAAAGCTATAGGTTGCGATTAATTCTTTGAATCGGTCGGACGTAATTTGTATTAGCTCTAACCCAGCAGCGAAATCGACTGAATGAAGTACCAACCCATAGCCAAGGTTTTCCCCGTCGGTCAAGAGAAATTCCAACAGTATCAAATCTTTCTCCAGGTGGCATAACTCTATCAACGGGCAAATCAAGCTGATCCAATCGGTTACTTTGACCAGTCCTATCTTGACAACGAACATTCAAACCTTCTGGATCTACCGCTTCCCACACCCAAGGCATGACTCCACTATTTCCGTTGACAATGCGGTAGTCTCCATTTTTGTCAGCCTCTGGATATGTGTTGGGATTTTGAACTTGGATCAACGGAGTAGCAACGCTTTCACCAGAAAAAGAAGGTAATAAAACCCCGGCAGTGAAGATTAGACCTATCAAAAGATTTTTGAACATAATAACTATATACCTCACATGACCAAAAAACCCTATACACCTGAAGGTTTAACGTAAAAAAGCTAGACCCGCAACCGCTCCAACCTTACCAACACTCCCACCGCTCCGACCGTGCCAGCGAAACGATCGCCAAACTTGCCAACCCTGCCAGCCGTAGCAGTGTGACAGTCCGAACACATTCCATGACGCTCTGCCTCCTGTTTTTATTTTTATCCGTTAGCGAGGCAGAGCCTCTGGATCTCGGTTCCCAGGCTAAGGCCTAAGAGTATTTCCTGAGATAGAGCGTCAAACCCCTATAAAAAAGCTAGGCGGGGAAACACAAATTTCCCCGCCTAAGCCCTGTAACCTTTACAGTTACATAGTTCATCAGATATAAGGAATGGTAAGTAGGGAACTATTACGAACAGCATTTTTTCCCGCATAGTCGATCATCAAGCCAGAAATTACTTTATCGTCATTTCTCAAATCTCGCAATTGAATTTTACCAGATGCTAACTTATAAAAAATCGATTTATAGTACAAAAGCTCTTCGTGTAGTGACTTATCTACATCTAGACCTCGCCGCAACATCATCTCAACAATATCAGACCTTGAAAACTTTTCCGAAAACTCGACATTATCACTGAATAAAGAATTTGTTCTTACATCAGAAGCCGAGAGGTTAAGTAACTTGTCTTTAACTTTATCAAAATCACCGCCTAAGTCAAAATAAACAACAGGGTATAGAGTGTGAACGGACTGAGTTTTAAAATATTGAGTGACATACCAACCATCACTCTTCGTGCTTACCTTTAGTTGAATTCCAGCATTTTTTAGTTTTCCTGTAGTTATATTATTAGGAACCAATAATTCTTTTACTTTTGTCGCACTATCAATCCAGCATATATCCCTCTCACTCTGCCGAGAGTACCATCCTCTCCAATGTTGTGTGTTTTTTGTTGTTGCTAAACCTGTTCCTATCGCATTATAGTTATTTGGGTTTTGCAAAGTAGGATACCAAAAAATTTTTTTTACAAAGTTAGTAATAGGATTTTTGTCTTCTCTAAGAAGCCGTGCGATATCAGCCCATTTAGCATTTTTACTTACATCACTATTACATTCTCTTACGACCATTGCTTCTGCTGTATATCCCAACATATTACCTATCTTCAATTTTATGTCGGGATTATCTGATTCCATAAATGACATAAATTTGTAAATATTTGTTCTACAATCAAAACAAATAACCTCCGCATCTTCTAACAAATTTAAGAGATTTTTTGTGCGAGCATAGTACAGATTATTATCATTTAAGTGTTGCTGAATATCGGGCTGAATATAAACGTCAAAAAGACTCAACTGAACATATTTTTCAGTGATTTTTTTATTGTTTGAAGCAGCAATTTTATCTCTTATAGGTTTACCCTTATCGGCAACAGTTGATATTAAGTTATTTTCTGGAACAATTAAAAGAGAATTTAACATCATAGCTTATAGTATGTAAAGACACTGTGAAAAGTAAAGTGAGACAGCACTTAAAATCTATTGTAATTCTATATCTTGACGTAAACCCTTTAATCCTGTTAAACCCGCTACACCCTAAGCGTGGCGGGTTTTCTGTCGATTTTAGTTTTAAAAAAAGTATGCTGTTGTAACGTGCGAGTGTGACGCAAAAAAGCTAGACCGCCACCGCTCCGACACTGGCAACAGTCCGATCGCTCCGAGCGACCGCGCTAGACCCGCAACACTCCCACCGCTCCAACCGTGGTTAGGTGCAATTGTGCCAGCCGTGG
>NZ_JAUBQR010000364.1:0-3398 GCF_036701385.1 Microcoleus sp. Pol12B4
ATCGCAGTTTCGCCAATTACCACCCCCATGCCGTGGTCGATAAACACGCCCCTACCAATTTTTGCTCCTGGGTGGATCTCAATACCTGTTAAAAAGCGGCTTAGTTGGGAAATCAAGCGCGGTACAAAGGGCAGGCCAGCAAAATAAAGCCAGTGTGCTATCCGGTGCAAAAAAAGTGCTTGCAGTCCGGGATAGCAAAATAATACTTCCAGCCAGTTGCGCGCCGCGGGGTCGCGTTCGTAAATAATTTGCAAGTCACTGAACATATTTAGTCTCGCCGTGTTTGGGTTATACAGTATCGGCAGTGCCAACGGTTTAAGCTGCCTAAAGCAGTCTTGATTTTGGCATTATTACATATAATACTGTAATCCGACCCAATTACAGTAGTTTCTGTAAAAAAATTTTTCTTCACCAGCCCTTTCTAAGCTGCCTCCGATATTTTCCGCGAAACAAACGGTACTGCTTGTCTGACTTCTTGTCGCAGCGGAATCTCGATCGAGAATTCCGTCCCCAATCCCGGTGTTGAATCGCAGCGCAGCGCACCCTTGTGCTTTTCTACGACAATTTTATAGCTGATTGACAGTCCCAATCCTGTCCCTTTTCCTACTGGTTTAGTTGTAAAGAAGGGGTCGAACAGCCGTTTTTTGACATTTTCTGCTATACCGGGGCCGTTATCAGATATCCGCACAATTATTTTGTCAGGGAGTGAATATTCTGTGGTTATGGCGATCGCGATCGGATTGAATTTCGCTGCTTTGGGCCCGCGATCGAAGTTGTAACTCTCAAGGGCGTCGATCGCATTAGCCAGAATATTCATGAACACCTGATTTAATTGTCCGGCATAGCACTCTACTAAAGGTAAATTGCCGTAGTTTTTAACAATTTCTATCGGCGGGCGATCGCCTGTAGCTTTCAGGCGACTTTGCAGAATTAGCAGAGTGCTGTCAATACCTTCATGGATGTTAACAGGTTTCATTTCGCTTTCATCTAAGCGAGAGAAATTCCGCAAAGATTGGACTATTTGAACAATGCGATCTGCTCCTATTTTCATCGAAGACAGCAGTTGCGGCAAATCTTTGCTGAGAAAGTCAAAGTCAACCTTTTCTAAATACTCGGAAATTTCCGATGGAGGGTGTAAATATTGTTTTTGGTATAGTTTCACCAACTCTAACAAATCGCTAGTATATGCGCTGGCGTGGTGGATATTGCCGTAAATAAAACTAATAGGATTGTTCACTTCGTGGGCGACACCAGCGACTAATAAACCCAAACTAGACATTTTTTCTTGCTGAATCAGTTGACTTTGAGTTTGTTGCAACTCTTGCAAAGTTTGTTCTAGCCGTTGAGATTTAGCCGTGCGTTCTGCTGCTATTTTTTCAATGAGAGCGGTATAATTCCACAAGCTCATTAGATAAAGTGTCGCCGCCAAAGTTAAGATTGTCCCAAAAATTAAAACAGTCAAAGAACGCCAAAATCTTAGAGGATTAATGTACTCTGGCGTTAACCGCAGTTGCAGCAACCACCTGCGATTTTCAATATTGAGAATGCGGGTGCAACTGCTGCCATCCGGGCAGTAAGCTCTTTCCCCAATTTGGAGTTTATTTTTAATGTTTTCGTCGGTGACGATCCTTTTAGTCTTTGCTTCGTAAAAAGCGAGAAATTTTTCTGCTTCAGGAGCCATAGCATCTTGAAGATACACATTAACAAATTTGAGTTGAGTTTCCTGCAAAGCCGACTTTACAATAGCATCAACGAGCAAAATTCCGAAAGCAAAACCTTTCAAATTTTCTGCATTTCTAGGAATTAAATTTTGTGGCAACTCTGCGGTATTGTCAGAAGAGATTTGACTAAAAATTGGCAGAAATACGAAGACGCTTGGTTGATTTTGTGAAGACCATTCTTGACGGTCAGTCGCGATAATTTCTTGTCTTTTGGCGGCTTTTTCTAATGCTGGCCGATTGGCAGTCAAATCTAAACCTAAATCTATTTCATCAGTCAGGAATTGCGGAGAGTCTGAAACACGGGGCAGCCAAGCGATCGCCTTCAGGCTCGGATGGCGGTAAAGGGCAGGACCAACAAATGTATTAATTTCGGGTTTTTTAACGCCGTCAAATACGCTGTAAAATGCTCCCACCGCCCGAATTATTTCTAAATTGCCGCTAACATCTCTCTGAATGTCTGTAGCTATTTTGTCCAGCCGGTCTTGCAGTTCGGCTTGCATGGATTTATATTCCCAATTGTACGCAACTGAAGAGGCGATCGCAGACAGTCCCAATCCTGCACAAAGTGTTAATCCTGCCTGGATGTAACGGCGATAACTAAGTAAAGTGCTAGTTGCTAAATTCTTAAATTTGTTAGCAGTCATATTCTTCACCTATCTTTTTTTTTAGTTCTCGTTCCCAGCCTCTGCCTGGGATTTCTCGTTTTTCTCGTTCTCAGGCTCTGCCTGGGAATGAATTTCAGGAGGCTCTGCCTCCGGTTTGGAGCCACGAGACAGCATTACCAGGCACGAGCCTGGTAACGATGTAGGAGCAGTGTTTTGTAGAAGCGCCCGGATAGTATTTTGAGTAAGATGCAGTCGCTGATTTAAATTGAATAAGCAGGGAAAGTCATCGCGTGTTTGGGCTTGACGTAAACGTGCTGATCGCGCGTTAACTGTAGAGAATCGAAGCGCTCGCGACTGATGTAAGCTGTTACTACTTGCTCGGATTCTAACACTAACTCAGTTTGTATTTCCCGCCCTAAATGAATGATGCGGCTGACTTTTGCTAATGAAAAACCAGACTCCGGCTTAATTTTAATTTCCACATCGTGGGGGCGCAAAAACACTAAATCAGAATGGGCGGCTCCATTATTGTGAGCCGTTGTGCCGTTGCTGGCGAACAAACCCGCAGCATTCGGCAGCACATTAACAGGCCCAATAAAACTCATCACAAAAGCTGATGCTGGTTTGTCGTAAATTTCAGCAGGAGTGCCAACTTGTTCGACTCTACCTTTGTTCATCACCACAATTTCATCGGCTACTTCCATAGCTTCTTCTTGGTCGTGAGTCACAAAAACTGTGGTGATATTAACTTCTTTGTGAAGGTTGTGCAGCCACGATCGCAATTCTTTGCGGACTTTAGCATCTAATGCTCCAAAAGGTTCGTCTAGCAGCAGCACTTTTGGTTGAACTGCTAGAGCTCTCGCCAAAGCCACCCGCTGCCGCTGGCCCCCGGAAAGTTGCGAAGGATAGCGATCGCCCAAACCTGTCAACTGCACTAAATCCAAAAGTTCATCAACCCGCCTGCTAATTGAGCCTTTAGGAACTTTGCGAATTTCCATCGCAAAAGCAATATTTTTCCGAATACTCATGTGTTTGAACAAAGCGTAGTGCTGAAACACAAAACCGATATGCC
>NZ_JAUBQR010000041.1:0-34785 GCF_036701385.1 Microcoleus sp. Pol12B4
GAGGCGATCGGCTGTTACGAACAAGCAATTCAAGCCAAACCCGATTATGCCGATGCTTGGAACAACCGAGGCGTTGCTTTTTCCAAGATGCAGGAGTACGAACAAGCAGTAATTTCTTACAATCAAGCCCTACAAATTAAAAATGATTATACTGACGCTTGGAACAATCGAGGCGTTGCACTCTCCAAATTGCAAAAATACGAAGCGGCGATCGCTTCCTACGACAATGCTGCTAAAATCCGGCCTGACTTTTACAGAATTTGGTACAACAAAGCCCGATGTTATGCGCTACAAGGTAAAATTGAATTAGCAATTGAAAATTTAAAGCGCGCCCTCAATCTCAATCCGAATGTGTGTAAAGAGTTGGCCAAAAGTGAAGCTGATTTGGAGAAAATTCGGGAACACGACGCATTCAAGCAGTTGATAAATTAATACATTGAGCCTACGGCTGTAATTAAGAAACCGGGTTTCTATATAAAAATATTTTTTTGGATGCCAAAGTTGTCTGAGAAACCCCTTTTCTGGTTCTAGTAGTTGAGCTTTAGCCCATTCTAGTAGGACTAATTCCATTTTTCTATAGTTGGCTTATATAGCCAATGATTAATTTTTTCTTCATTGACAAAACCTTTTAAGGATGGATCTGGCCAAATATGTATTTTTTCTAAACATTCTAGTTCGGTTGCTGCTGTTTCAATAAATCCCCATTGTCTCATAAAAGTTTCAGCCCAAGATTTTTTAGTCATAATTGATTTGGCAAAATCTAAACCTGCTGCTAACATTCTTTGACCATTTGATCCTCTGGCATTAATGGGTTCCCAAAATATTAATTCTGGATTAATTTGCATAAATTTATCTAAATTAAATCTAAAGTCATCTAAAGTCATCATAGGTGGAGTGGGAGCCATTGCTACATATAAACGACAATTAGCCTGATATGCCTTTTGTAACGCTTTATATCTATCGGAAGATAAAGGTGCTTGTGGTTCAATTTTTTTGAGTAATTCATCATTTATACAAGGAATACTCATGCCTAATGTAATATTAGGGTTAACGAGAATATCTAAATCCTTTTGCCACAATAAACCCCGAGTTAAAATTCTAATCTTTTTATTATGTTTAAGGAGAATTTTTATCGTTTGACGAGTAATTTCTGCTATTTGTTTATTTTGATAAGGATCGGTTCCGGAACAAAGTAAAACAACTCCTTTACCTGAAGGTGTATTTTCCCATTTTCTTTTTCTGGTCAAAACATTTTCTAATTTTTCGGGAATTTCCTCTCTAATAAAAAGATATTTTCCCCAATCTAATTGAGGATTATCTACTCCTTTTTGATGTAATCTTTTTTGTTGTGTTCTAATACTTGGGGTCGAAGGAACATAACAAAATGTACATCCATGTAGACAGCCCGATGCTATGTTAACAACGTAATCACATAGACTTTTTTTATTTAAAGCACTCTTCTGGAGTGGATTGACTATTGTTTCAGTTCCCGTAATCATAATTAGTTACCTTTGGATAAAAGACCTTAAATCAAATAAAGTTTTTTGACGTAATTGTTTGATTATATCAGAATTTTGCAATTCAGTCTTCTCGCTAATTTTTATTTTTTTATCTTTTCTAAAAATTTCTATTTCTTTAGCATCTTGTAAGAACTTAAGATATCCAAAATAATGTTTCCTGGTAGCAGGATTAAGTTCCATTGTTTTTTCACAAAGTGTTTTAAATAGAATACCTTCTGGATTTTGGTTTATCAAAAAATCAATATCTTTACTAAGTTTGTTAAGACAAACTTTTTCACTATCTTGGTTGATATCTAACTCCAAATTTAACTGATTTTCTTTATAAAACAATGCAGATCTAAATCCAAATCCATAAATATCATAATGATATTGATAGTCTAAATTACTGAAGTTCCAGCTTCCATCTTTCATTACTTCTAAGGCTCTAAGATGACTACAAATGTGAACCAAATAATATAAAACTCTATGGTCATTTTTAGGCATCATAGCAAATGTAATTATTTTTTTTGCATTCCCTCTATCTCGAAACAATCTCATTAATTCATTTCTGAATTCTGCTTGTTCTCCAAATGTATCTAAAGTTTGAAAATGATTAATATCAAAATAACCATCTGTTTCAAGTATTTGTTCAAAAGTTGTTCTCCCTGTCCACTTTGGGTCATAAATAAATCTTTTAATAAAATCAATCATAAATGTATAAATAATCTCTGATTTATTTTTAAGACTATTTATTTTTCTAAAACTTTCCATAGATACATCACACCATCCATAGGGATCAAGAAAAAACAAAGAATGCCCTTTTCTTTGTTTAGCTTGCTCAAGGCAATAATCAACTTTATTTTCAAATTCATCACTAATAAATTCACACTGTTCTATTCGTGTACCTATTCCTTTAGGAAATTCATTTGTAAAAGTATGTGGTTTTTCATCCGATAATTGTCCTAATCCTGCTTGGGGCATAGCAACATTTTTTAGACATTCTAAATGCTCTTTGTTTTTGTCAATAAAAATAAATTTTACATTGAGAGTATAAGTTCTTTGTGATTTTAAATAACCTTCTCGAACGGCATTAATTAAGCGAATAGGTGAACCCGGCCAAGTATTTTGTGATTCTAGATCATTGTAAGTACCTCCTCCCGAAAAACCATCTACAAATGTAAACGTATCAGTTCCACGAGGAAACACTGTTCCATAAAGCGTATAAATTAAATCAGTAACATATTGCTCTATTAATAAATGCTTAGTTTTAGTATGAGGTTCAATATTAGGAATAGTAGTACCATCAGCCGACCATTTAGTATCAGAATTACTCATTATTTATGCTCCTTAAATAAGCGTTATCTTTATTTTAATATACTTTACTAATTTTCACTACCCGAATCTGGCTATCTGTTAGTTGTTTAGCATAGGCGAATCTTACTCAATTAGATTGAATGCCCCATGCTTTTAGGCGATGGGGCCCATGCCCGATGCCCTATTCGCTACAAATATTTCTGCAACAACAAGCCCATTTTCTCCTTAGTTGCGGTCGGCACTTGATCCAGCCGAGTCAGAATTGCATATTTCAAAGCTGAATGTGCATCAGATACTGGGGGGTTTTCTGTTAGTCTACGGACTGTTTCTTGAATGACTTTTTGAGCATTCTCTGCATTGCGGTGTAAATTTGCTATTACCATTTCTACTGTTACGCTGTCGTGATCTTCGTGCCAGCAGTCATAATCGGTGACTAATGCTAAAGTTGCGTAGGCAATTTCTGCTTCTCTGGCTAATTTTGCTTCGGGCAAATTTGTCATGCCGATGACTGTCGCCCCCCAACTGCGGTAAAGGTGGGATTCTGCTTTTGTGGAAAATGCGGGGCCTTCCATGCAGACGTAAGTGCCGCCCCGGTGCAGGGTAACGTCGGTGAGGTTCAAGGATTCGATCGCACTTGCCAATACTTTAGCCAATTCGCCGCAAACCGGATCGCCGAATGTGATGTGAGCAACAATTCCTTCTCCAAAAAAAGTAGAAACTCGATTTTTTGTGCGATCGATAAACTGATCGGGCACTACCATATCTAAAGGTTTCGCCTCTGCTTTCAGGGAACCAACCGCCGAGGCTGAGATTAAATACTCAACTCCCAAACTCTTCATTGCATAAATATTTGCTCGGTAAGGCACTTCTGAGGGCAAAAAAGTGTGGTTGCGGCCGTGTCTAGCCAGAAACGCTACCGGCGTACCGTCCAATGTTCCCACAATTGCGGCATCGGATGGTGATCCAAAAGGTGTATCAATTTTCACCTCTTCAATATCCTTGAGGGCCTCCATTTTATACAAACCGCTGCCGCCGATAATTCCGATTTTTGCTTGTGCCATTTTTACCCTCTGCTTGAGTTTTACCACAGTGATTCTATCGGGCCATCGTTAAGTTGGCGTAAAGATAATTGAAGATTTCGTGACAAAAGTCACCCTATATACACTATATTGTCACAAAAAATATGTGATATTAATCACAAAGTACCTTCACAAAATCTTTAAAAATAAAGATACACAGTTCTGTTATCAACTTTTAGCGTGTTAAGACCATGACAGTCAGCTCTGCTAACCTCCCCAAAATCTCGATCGAGGCGATCGTCCAACGTATTTTTGCTTTTCGTCAAATTACCCCCCTTGACAGACGGCTGCTGAAATCAGCCATGCTAGCCCAGAAAGGTCTTAACGAAAAAGACCAGTGTCACATCAACCGAGTTTGTCAGGGCATCCAAAACGGATTGATTTTAGTTGTAGAATAAATTTGCAGCACAATCTCTTGCTAACTCAAGAAGCTGTTTTAAAATTTGTGTTTGAGTCTGTATCTCCGGCAACTGAGTTCGGGCGAGGTTGTACTCTTTTTCAGCGCGCAATGGATCAACATTACAAATAATATTATTTCCCTCTTATCGCTCATAGTTCAACAGCCAAAAGCCTGTATAAGTCATGCCACTATCATCGGGCTGGACTAACAAAAAATGTAATTTTTTACTTAATTGCTTGCGCTGCTGGTAAATTTGGGCCGCGGCTTTCACCTCGCTATCTTCAAAAGTAGCCACAACCCACCTATCTACTAACCCAGCTTCTAATATCAATCCGTCTGGTTCTCCAGCAATATAATTCAAAGCGAAAGGTTTGGCATCCTGAAGCCATCTAGCCAACCGCATAGACTGGCGCCCGCCGTCAATCACAACTCCCGGTACGGGTACTGTTGATGCCAAGCCCAAATTCAGCGGTAACAGCAATTCTGGCATTTCCAAAATTGGCAGGGGACGCCCTTGAAAAGCATCTTCAATGTCGCCGGCGGGTAGGGAAGCAAAACGCCAGCCATCGCCCCAGAGGTTTTCGGGTAAGGGCACGGGCGGCGGCGAGTCTAGGGCGATCGCACTGTAAGTTTCACCTGTATAATTAGGCATACTCGAATATTCTTTGGCGCGCTGTTGCAGCAGCAATTTCAAAGCCGCAGTGCGCCGAGTCGCTTCTACCTTGACACCCAACACTTTGCCCGCAGCTTCGATTAAGCCCAGAGACTGAGGTCTAAATACTTGAATCAAGTCGGGCAAATTTTGGGTTTGAGCTTGCTGCTGCAACTGCGAAGCTAGCCAATTAGAATTTGCGTCCCCCTGGCGACAAAAAGCGCTAAATTGAAAACTGCCTTCCGAGTCGCAAATTAAGAGTTCCCAGAGTGGTTTACCCGCCTCATCTTGGAGAGGGCGACGGTAAAAATCGGCTTGCCAAATACGCATAAATAATTAAAAAATAAAATCTACAACTCGATTATTTTAGTATAGCCTGGGCACATTGCGATACAATAGCGATCGCGTGAGAAAAAAGTTCGAGCGATATATTCTCAGTTCATAATTGAGTTTTATTTCAATATTTAACTCCCGTTTAAAAAGCTGTAATTGTAGGCCAGCGATCCAAACCGTGCTAATAATCAGTAATTCCCCATTCTCAAATCTCAAATCTCAAATGGTATAACGGCTCGCTTAGCCATCCTCCCTTAGCAATTAGCCCTTCCCAAATTTATTTAAGATAGCGAACCAAATACATATCCAACTCGCCTTTATTTTTAGCATAAATTTTTCCTCGGTAGTCGCATTCAAAAAAATCTCTAACTAATTCAAAAGTTGCATGAGAGATATTGATATTTCCAGGTACGCCGGAAGATTCCATCCGAGATGCAGTATTAACCGTATCTCCCCAGACATCATAGGAAAACTTTTTATTGCCAATTACCCCAGCAAGTAGTGGACCTGAATGAATGCCAATTCGGATATCCCAATAAGCAATGTTTTGTTGAGCTTTCTGTATTTGTCGCAGAGCCATGAACTGTCGAATTTCTATGGCAGCAAGTACAGCGTCAAAGGCGTGTGTTGGGCTAGGGGTAGGAATTCCTGCAGCGCACATATAGCTGTCGCCAATAGTCTTCAGTTTTTCCATAGAGTATTTATCCATCACGCGATCGAAATAAGAAAAACAATAATCTAGTTCGTCAACCAACTCTCGCGGCGTCATTTTTTCAGATAACTGAGTAAAGTCTTGAAAGTCAGTAAATAAAACCGATACGTTATCATAATACAGTGGTTCCACTTTGCCGTTATTTTTTAGTTCATCGGCAATTTCAACCGGCAGCACGTTCAACAGTAACTGATCGGATTTGTGCTTTTCAGCATCGAGTTCGGAATACAGGCTATTTATCTCTTTAAAGCGTTCAGCATTTCGGATGGCTGAAGATAGTTGCAAAGCCAAAAGATAACCAATCCGCAAGTCTTCTTGAGTGTAAGCTCTCGACTTGGTTGTGGCAAAATTAATTGTCCCTAAAACCTTACCTTCGCTTTCCAAAGGAATGATAATTTGCGAAGCGTAGGGGGATAAAATAGCAGTAGCACTCGCTTCTTGAATTAACTGAGGTTGACGTGTGTTGAAGGCCTTGTGAATAGGGCCGCCCTCTGGGAGGGCTGCAATATCTACAGGAATATGCGGGCCAAATAAGGTCATGCAAGCGTTAGTGCTGTGCAGGCAAACGCTAAAGTGTTCAAAGTCTAGCAACCATTTGGCTTGCTTGCCTAGTACCCGCAAAATCTGGTTGAGATCGAGGGTGCGGTTAATGGCAGTGGCAACTTCGTTGACAGCGGAAATGCGGATGGAAAGCGCTTGAGCTTCTGCTAACAAACGGCGGGCTGTCAACAGAAGTTCTTCTCGATCTAGATCTTCTAGCCGCTCGCCCATAATATGGGTATAAAATATAGATTACAAAGCATCTATTTCGAGGGCTATTGAATCGGTATATCGGTTGACAAAGCTAAACAAGTCTGCTGTAGCTATAATCTCAAATATTTCCGCATCATCTAGCCCTAAATCCCGCAGGTTTTGGTAATCCGCTTCTGTCATTTCCAGCGGTTTGGTAGCAGCCAGCAAGCCAAAGGTAATTACGGCTTTATCGCGTTTTGGCAAAGGGCAGTTGGCAAAGTCAGAAACTAGGGTTCGCAGGATTTCTTCGCTCATCCCCAACGCTGACAATCCGTGCAGGTGAACTTGGAGAGCGTACTCGCTATTATTTGATTGGGAAATAGCGACGCCGACCATTTCTTTAAGCGTGCGGGGTAAGTCTCCTTGCAGGATTGTTCCCCGGAATTTTTTCCAATTTGCTTCTAATATGTCAGGGTTGATTGCCATTGACTTGAACAGGTTGGGGACAATGCCAAACCCCAAGTCTGTCAAGATTTCTTCGTACACTGCTTTGGCTTTAGGATCGGTAAGTTGCTCGTATTCTACAAGTGGAAAGTGTGTCATTGTTTTGTTTAAATTTACGGCAGTTAATTTTGGTTTGGATTTACGTATTTGTTATGTAACACCACTCAAAGGGCGATGTTACGACCTATCTTGGCTTTAGTCGGATTGATGATAAAATGCACCGCTGTCAACAAACCGCGAATCATGAAGATGAGTTAGCAACAAATCTGATTCTTGAGGCTGGATTAAACCTGTAATTATAGCAGTAACAGGAGCCCATAAAATTCTGTTGCGATCGGGTTGTAGGGCTAATTTTAGATTCTCCCAATGGTTGTTGTCAAGTATCGGCAATTCATCTGGCGCGACGGCGTGAAATCTTACCACAACTCTTGAATTAGAGATTGCTGTTCCGTTCGCTAATTTTTCGGCAAAAAACACTGTTCGATCGATCGATCCAGCTCCACAAATGCCCTCAATCTTATGCTCCGGCGCGCGCACAGGGGAAAAACAAAATGCAGTGCGATCGAGTTTATTGAATTAATCAGAAGCTCGATCGACAACCCATGCCCCAGATAAGCTAGGCTAACGCCTGCGACTGGAGTTATTATGGGTAAACTGTAAACTTCTATCATTGTCGCTGCATTTGCTATGAACCCTGCCCTGACTCAATTTGGCGCTCAGATGTCCCACCTCACGGGAGTTCGGGCAATTATGAAAGATATTATTGAAACACTCAGAGCCGGCAGCGGGCAGGAGTTTATCAATTTGAGCGCCGGAAATCCGGTTATTTTGCCGGAAGTCGAGCAGTTGTGGCGCGACTGCACAGCGGAACTTTTGGCGAGCCCAGAATACGGCGAGGTGGTTTGTCGCTACGGTTCCAGTCAAGGTTATCAGCCATTTATCAATGCGGTATTGGCGGATTTTAACCAGCGTTACGGACTGAATTTGACCGATCGCAATATCCTAATTACTCCGGGCAGTCAATCGATCTATTTCTACGCAGCCAACGCTTTCGGCGGCTACACTACCAGCAAACAGCTTAAAAATATTGTTTTACCGCTGAGCCCAGACTACACGGGTTACGGCGGCGTTAGCTTGATTCCCGAAGCGGTAGTCGCCTGCAAACCTACCCTCGATATTGATGCTGCTGCTCACAGGTTCAAATACCGCCCGGATTTCAGCCAACTGTCGATCGACCAAACCACCGGTTGCGTCATTTTTTCCCGTCCCTGCAACCCCACCGGCAACGTTCTCAGTGACGACGAAGTTAAGAAAATTGCCGATTTAGCGGCCGCTTTCGACGCACCGGTGTTCGTTGATTCCGCCTACGGCCCTCCCTTCCCGGCTTTGAATTTTACCGAAATGACGCCGATTTTTGGCGGCAATATCGTGCACTGTATGAGTTTGTCGAAAGCCGGATTACCGGGAGAAAGAATCGGAATTGCGATCGGCGATGAAAAAATCATTCAAATATTAGAATGTTTTCAGACTAATATGTGCATTCATTCGCCAAGATACGGACAGGCGATCGCAACTCGTGCCATTGCTTCCGGCGCTCTTGCGGATATTTCCATCAACGTAATTCGCCCGTACTATCAAAGCAAATTTGCGATCGTAGAAACCACCCTAGAACAAGCAATGCCGAAAGATTTGCCGTGGTTTTTGCACCGGGGCGAAGGAGCAATTTTCGCGTGGTTATGGCTGAAAGATTTGCCAATGACTGATTGGGAACTGTATCAAGAGTTGAAGAAAGTTGGCGTAATTGTCGTGCCAGGAAGTTCTTTTTTCCCCGGTTTGCGGGAAGATTGGCAGCACAAACATGAGTGTTTACGCATTAGTTTGACTGCAACAAATGATGAGATTGAAACTGCAATGAAACGCTTGGCTCAAATGGTGAAAAAGCTTTATCAGTCTTGATTTCTTATACCAAATCCGCCGAAATTCACCTCCTTTCTGATTCGGCGGTTGAAACCGCTCTGCAAGTTAAACTTTCGGCATAGATCATAGGGACAAGCGAGATAAATGGGGTATTTAAGCCGAATTTGATATGATTTCTCAGTCTTGCGTAGGTGGACTTCGTTGGTGTAGTTTGAGGTCAAAAGCGATTGAAATCGCGGACTATGAGCGAGGAGTTTTTAACAATTACACCACCCGATAAACAAAACTCAGAGTTGCCCAAACATTCACATCCAAAGCCAAATCATCCGTCGATATCCCCACTTTCTGCACCCCCGAAATGCTAGCGGCGTGCAAATCTTCGAGTACCGCCCGCGCCACATTTAAAGGATTCAACAACACTCGAATTGGCAGGGCATCCCTCGTTTGCTGCATTTCGGCTTCTATTGCAGCCAGAGTTTGAGCGAAGGGACTCTCACTAAATATAAGGAACGTTTCCGCAAGTCCGATCGGCCCAGATACCGCCCACCCGATCGCCCCAGCCGCTGGCACGGTCAAATTCTCCCCCGGAGCGATCGCGCGCGACATTCCACCCAAAGCCTCTTTGCCCTCAGCGCCGAGCACTGAAAGCCGTCCCGCGCTGTCCGAGCCAAACACCGCAAAGTAAACCGGGCGATCGCTGTCGTTATACAATCTATAACAAACTCGGCTGCCTTCTGGCAAACTTAGTATGTGAGCGCTTGCGGATTTCTCACTTTCCCCGCTCAGCGGTTCCAGGCGATAATCACCGCCGGCCCGCAGCGGCTCTCGCTGCGCCACTGCCCGCGCTTGCGGTGCGAGAGTTGCCAGAACCGCCCGCACCTTCAGGCGCGAAGACCCCTCATTGACTGTCAGCCGCAGCAACTTTCCCGCCTGCAGCGCTTTCAACTGCGGAGTCAAGCGCTGCACCGCTACCTTAACTGCTTCTCCCCCGACGCCATCAGTATCGGGAATCAGCATTTGAGCCAAAGAAAACAAACCGTAACGGCTTTGTATCAAAGCAGGCTCGTGAGCCGAGACTGTTTCGGTGGCTAAAGTCGTTTCCGGGACTCTGCCGAACCGACAGTCAGCCAATTGCTCGCTGCCTACCGCCGAAACTTGTGGCACAGTCGCAAAGGCGCTGGTAGCGTCCACCCGCTCGATGCGTTCCAAACCCGAGTCCAAAGCTACTGTCAAACCGATGTTTCGCGGCAATACCCGAATTTCTTCCCTCACCACTTCGCCGACTGTTAATTCGCCGAAAGTTCGATCGGTCTTGTCTAAAACTTGGGCTTTAGCAGAAAGGCCCGTGCGTCCCCGCAGCAAAAGCCTCGCGCCCTCCGAGGAATCCACTGCAAACACAGAACCCCCTGAGCACTCCAAAACCCCCGGCGACAACCCGCCCAGCCACAACTGCACAGTTTTGATCCCCTCTTCCACCGCCGTCACAGCGCCGTCAGATGCAGGCGAATTCAAGATTAAATTTGAAAAATTCACCGCCGGCGCGGTTGTGAAATCGTGATTGAGAATTTGCGGTTGCTGCGATAACCCCGTCATTTGCTCAACATTACCCGCCGCCCGACTGAAACTGACGCTGAAGCTGCTAGCGGGAGTTACCCACCACATAGTTTGGGTGAGGGCGTAGGTAAACAAACCTGCGGTAAATCCGTTCCATTCTTGTTCGGCAGCGAGTGCGGAATTCGCGCCTGCAGCAAGTACGGCGGCCGCCGGACGGAGATTTGGGCGGGATCGGAGGTCTTCGGCAAACGTTAATTCTGCGAGGCTTGGCTGCCCGATGGTGGGGCGGGGGCGGGAGCGAATGCGAAAGTTGCCGTTTTTGGGGAAACCCGGATAGTTGTAGCTGGTGTCGAGGATGGCGATCGCATTTTCTGTCGCGAGCGATCGCATCAAAAGCAACAGCGTTTCCTCTAAAATATCGTTCACCGCCCGGTTTGCTAACAACGGCAAAACATCATCCGCCGGCACCAAACTGTTTTGCATTTTTCCGGGAGACTCGCCCAAACTGACTCGACTACCGCAGCCGCTAAAGTGAAAAACTACCACGTCACCGGGTTTTGCTTGTTCGCCCAAGTGAGTTACAAAAGCCGTCTCGATATTTTCCCTGGTAGCTTGAGCGTCAGTCAAAGTCAAAATGTCAGACGGCACAAACCCAAACCGATATATCAGCAGTTCCCGCTGCATTTCCACATCCGTGATGCAGCCGTGCAGGGGCGAGTCTGGATATTTGTCAACGCCAACCAACAAAGCCAATTTCCTGGCTGTCGGCTGTGCTAAGGCTTGGAGGTAGCGATCGCCCAAGGGCAGCCACAAAGCCTCGCTGATTCCGATGGCGGCCAGCACCCGGCCAGCTTGCTGCAAAAATTCCCGCCGCTTGAGTCCCATTTTTAAATAGCTTTGAATTTTAAGTTTTGAATTTTAAGTTAAATTCCCCTCAATAATTTTAGGGGAATTAATTAGATTGTGAGTGTTTAGTATTAAGGGAGTTTTTAAGTTTTAACTTTTGAGCTTTAAGTTGAAAATTTCCCATTTAAAACTCAAAACTCAAAATTCAAAACTATGCAGAATCTCGCCCACACCAAAGTTCAAGATTTAAATCTCGTAATTGAAAATATTCATTGCCTTGGCTAATTCTGCGGCGACTTCCGGTCGGGAAAACTGCGGCGGCGGCAATTTTCCAGCGCGCAGCATTTCCCGCACTTTGGTTCCCGACAAATGCACCCGCTGTTCGGGAGTGCTTGGGCTTGTTTTAGTTGTAGCCATTTGTTCGGTCAGCTTGCAATAGAAAGCGTGCTCGAATTTCATCGGCACAATTCCCAATTCTCCCGGCTCAAATTCATCAAAAATATGTTGGGCATCGTAAGTGCCGTAATAATCGCCAACTCCAGCGTGATCGCGCCCCACGATAAAGTGAGTGCAGCCGTAGTTTTTGCGGATTAAAGCATGAAAAATTGCTTCTCGCGGCCCGGCGTAGCGCATCGCCGCCGGATTAATTGCCAAAATTACGCGATCTTTTGGATAGTATTTTTCTAGCAGAATTTCGTAGCAGCGCATCCGCACATCAGCCGGGATGTCGTCTTCTTTTGTCGTCCCGACTAGCGGGTGCAGGAACAAGCCGTCTACTGTTTCTAAGGCGCATTTTTGGATGTATTCGTGTGCGCGGTGGATGGGGTTTCGGGTTTGGAAACCGACTATGGTTTTCCATCCTTTTTCTTTGAACAGTATTCTCGATTTCGCCGGGTCAATTTGGTATTGGGGAAACCGGACATCTAGTTCGCGTTCCAGCAGCCAAACATCGCCTGCGAGGTTAACGGGCCCGGATTTGTCGACTACCTGGACGCCTGGGTGTTTGATGTCGTCGGTGCGGTAGACGTTGAGGGCTTCTTCTTCTTTGCTGTAGCGGTATTTTTCTGCGAGCTCCAAGAGTCCGACAAATTCGCCCGCCGCGGTGTCGAGGCGCACTAAAGTGCCTTCTTTGAGGGTGTCAGCGACTGCTTCTGTTACCGAGAGAGTGATGGGAACCGACCAAGGAAGGCCGTTGGAGAGGCGCATTTGTTTGACTACCGATCGATAATCAGCTTCGTTCATGAAGCCTTTGAGGGGACTCAGGGCGCCGATGGCGATCATTTGCAGATCGGAGATCGATCGATCCGAAAGCTGGACTCGCGGCAAGACTTCTGCTTTATCGAAAAATTCTTGTCTTTGGTCTAGTGTGGCAATGCGGTTGACCAGGGTGCCGCCGTGAGGGGCAATGCGGTCTGAATGCTGGCTCATGTCGATTTGAAGTTGTGGGTTTTAGCTGCCAGAGTACATAGTATCAAGCGGTGGCTGCAATTCTACATTTTTTAATTGTTCTGGACTGGTGCAGAACGCTGCTTTTGTGGCGCTGTAATTCTTTAACTGTAAACTCCCCCACTCCAAACTCTAAACTTTCACGTCAATCGATTTTAGATTTTAGATTTTAGATTAAAGAATTGAAGCATTGACCCCACGGATAAATTCGGGGGCTCCTTTATCGGATACAGGTTTTTTATTTCTGGACGGATGAATCCGGGGGCTGGTATCCTGGATGCTTTCGGTCAAGTCTGGACTTGAAATTCTTCGGGATCTATTCCCCAATTTACCCAGCTAATCGCTTCTTTAGCCGTTAGCGAAGCCCTCGAAGAGGATCGCACTTTTGGAGGCACTCGCAAAGCGTGAAGGTGTCCCGTACTCGGACAAGTCATCTTTAACAAATAAATTGGCTCTATGTCAATATTATTGTCAATTTTCAACAAAGTATATTCTTGCCAAGTATCCAATTCAGTTGCTTGCAATTCTTGACAAATTCTCGGATAGCCGATCGCCTGAATCAAAACTCGCCGCACTTCGGCATTCTGTTCTGTTAACAGCCATGAAGCTTGCCAAGACTGCGGCGGAACTTGACCGATTGTTTCCGGCAGTCGCACGCCACGATAAGAGTATACACTGAACTTGTCAGCAAATTCAACCGCTGGTTGACCTTCTGCGTGGAGCAAACATTCACTATCAAAATGAAGTTGGATCGGGCGATCGCACACAAAGCACTTTTTCTCAAACGGGTAAATCCAGCCGCAGTTTTCCACTAAAGATTTAAAGGCTGAGTATAAAGGGCGATCGTACTCTAAATTTAACACGCCTATACAAAAATCCACCCAACTTCCGTGACAGGCTGACAGTTCTGAAAATATGCTGTTATTAATATCAGCTTGATCGATCCGGAATCTCTGAAATCTCCCGCCCAAATTCCTTGCTAATTTGACGTAAACTTCGTCTTTAACATGAAGGTGCAGTTGATTCATCAGTTGAGCGTACAACGGATTATAGAGTTTGCTGTAAATTTGATTTTCCAGTTCCCTGTCGAGTTGACTTCTTAATATATCGTACAATGCATTATGAATTTTGTTTCTGAGTTCGCTGGCCATTCCCGGACCCGAATCGCATATCCTTAGCGCTTCAACAGCTTGCAAAGCTATGTAAGGGCTGTCACAGAAAATAATTTCCGGTTCAGGACAGCCGATGATGTGGTAGGCGGTGTTGATGGCCGCTGTCGCTTGCGGGCGATCGACTGGTTTTATCGAAAGTCCAATTTGTCGCCACTTCTCGCGATAAATCGGAATTAGCGCTATTTTTTTTGTATTAATTGCGATCATTTGTAGAGCTAGATTATTTGATTTGCAGTCAATTTTTTTTTGCTTTCGCATCCCGTAATAAATATCATTAAGTTTGCCAAAATAACGAAATTATCCCTACAAACCTATTTTGTTAGAGTGGTCAAATTATTGATATAAATTAACGATTGTTTGCAACACACCTAAAATCATAGGAACATTATCGACACAATAAACATCAGTATCAATAATTAAATTATTTCCATCTAATTTAAGAAAACGCCAGACAACGCCAGTAGTTACGCAGCCAAATACGGCAGGTATGGAATTGCGTTCGCGTTCGTTAAATAGCTGAGCCGCTACCATTTGTGCTGCACACTGTGGCAGACAAGATTCTATTTTTGGGCCTTTCGTTTCTCTCAATGCAAAAACGGGAACTTTAATTTCAAAGTCAAACGGCACAGAAGATAATAGAAAGTCGCATTCCCCATTCAATCCCTGCTCAACATCTACATCAAACGACCAACCAGAAAAAATAGAAAATTGTCTGTTGTTCCTTTCCCTAAATTCTAACAAAAGAGGAGAAATAATCCGTTCGGAACGTTCTTTTGCAGTTGTAACCGCAGTGTTAGAACTAATTTCGAGGGTTCTCCAAAGCCATTCGGAGGGTTCTACAGGAACAATCTTGGCATTCAAAATAGGACTGAGTGACGGTTCCAATCCAAATCGCTCTTTTAATTGTTGGAAAGTAAAGGATTTGTAAGGCATATTTTTCAGATAAGTCGCTGAAATTCTAGATTACTTGGAGAGACAAAGCGAGTTAATAAACGCTAAACACCCTTGTATAGCAACCCTTGCAAAATTTTGTCAACCTCTCTTTTCTTCCTTCTTCTCTATTCGCTCAGACTTCAACATCAATTAGTTAGTTAGTTAGTTAAATCCCTTACATAATCCGTTGCCGATCTTCCTTCTAAACATTTAACCACTCAAGGAGTACCCTGGGCGCCGGCAACAAAATCATTAACAAAAGCGCGATCGCCAACAACCCCAAAAAATCCCGCCGATTATCCAATTCGCTAACATCATTCAACGCCGGTTCGTCGTTTAGTGGGGTGAAAAACAAAATAATCGCCCACAGCAGCAAACCCTGTTCCAAAAAAGAAAGCAGCAGCATACAAAGTCTAGCAACTTGCCCGATCGCCATACTCGCTCGCTGGCCGAACATCGCGTGCACGATGTGCCCGCCGTCGAGTTGTCCTACTGGCATCAAATTAAACGCCGTCACGATCAAACCCAAATAACCCGCCACCGCTACCGGATGCAAATCGATCGCAGTTTCCGCATTCAAAGCGCCGCCCAAGGTTAACTTGCTCAACAAAGTCATCAGCAGCGAAAAACTGGGTTTAAAAGAGTCAAAATTTAACATTCCAGACTTCTCAGACAGCGGTACAATAGTCGAATGATTCAAACCCCAAATTAATAATGGCACTGTCGCCACTAAACCCGCAAGAGGTCCGGCAATGCTAACATCAAATAAAGCTCGGCGGTTGGGAATTGGACTCCGTATTTGAATGAAAGCCCCAAAAGTTCCTAAGAAAAAAGGAATCGGGATAAAATAAGGCAAAGTCGTGCGAATTTTGTAGAATCGGGCAGCTAAATAGTGGCCGGATTCGTGAATTGCTAAAATTGTAATTAGAGCCAGCGAGTAAGACAAACCCTGGAGCAATATTGACGGGTTGGACTGCAAAGCTTGTTCAGTAACTCCGACCAGTCGCGCCCCGACAAGCGTAGTCGTAAACACCGTGATCAGCAGCAAAGCTAATGCAAAAAATGGCCGGGTTACAGATTCGGTTTTGACAGGAGTTTCCCCTGATTGGTGGCTGGGATTGGGAACTATAGCAAAAAAAGGTTGACCGCTCAAGCTGTTTTGAAATACTACTAAAAAGCGATCGCCAAAAAGCCTCTCCACATTCTCCCGAATCGCCTGATAAGCCGCCTCCGGGTTCGTCCGCAACTGTCCGCGACAAATTACAGCCTGCGGCCGAAATTCCAAATCTCGCAGAAAGTAAATTGACCAAGGAAAACAATCGCGCAAACTCGCTTCTTCCGCTGCATCTATCGGGCGCACGGGCGGTTTTGGCTTTACAGGTTCACTCGCAGAGTCTGCTACCTGCTCAGGAGTTTCGGCGGTAATTTTCTTGCGCCCCAACTGTACCAGAAACCAATACAAAAAAGGGCAAACCAGAAAAGGTATAATTACCAACTCCGGCGGTACAGTTTTGCTGGTACCGTAAACTAAAATCCAACCACCCCAAATCAGCGCGGGCGCCATCATTACCAGCCACAGCAGCCATATCGGAGTCCTGGTGATGCGGCTGGTGCCGTTCTGCAACAAGTAGTACGATATCAGCCCCAATACGAACAACCATAGTAAAAAGAACATAATATTTATCCCATTCCCTTCTGAAATACTTCCTTGAAACAACAGAGTTCAGTCTCCAAACAACCCAGGCCCGTGCTCGACAATATCCTTGCTTTCCCGCCTAACCGGGAAACTCTGGGTGCAACAGCCTATTTCATTGTAGAAAACCAAACTAACATCCTGGTGGATTGTCCCGCTTGGGATGAGATTAACCAAACATTTTTGCGGGAACACGGCGGCGTGCGACTGCTGTTTCTCACCCACCGTGGCGCTATCGCCAAGGCGCGGGAGATTCAGGAAGCCACGGGGTGCGAGATCATGATTCAAGAGCAGGAAGCTTATTTACTGCCGGGTTTGAAGGTGACGGTTTTTGAGCGAGAATTTGTTGTGAGCGATGGAATCAAAGCATTTTGGACTCCTGGCCATTCTCCTGGTTCCTCTTGCCTTTATCATAGTGGCAGCGGTGGAGTGCTGTTTTCGGGTAGGCACTTGCTCCCCAACCGAGAAGCCGCGCCAGTACCGCTGTGGACGGCAAAAACTTTTCACTGGCCTAGGCAAATTAACAGCGTGAAGTCAATTATCGATCGATTTTCACCGGAAACTTTACAGTATATTTGTCCCGGTGCAAATACTGGTTTTTTGCGGGGAAAAGGATCGATCGATCGAGCTTTTGAGCAATTAGCAAATCTGGATTTAGCTGTTTGTTTGCAGTCAAAAGCTGAACCCTAAATGTCTGCTGCAACATCAAAAAATGATCGGACGCGCTAATTAGAGCGGTAAGGTGCGCCCTGAGGCACCCTACATTATTCTTCCGTCTGTTAAAGAGCGAGGAAAGTTTGTATAGTGGCGGTTACAACCGCCTATTCTTATGGAAAAAACCGAAAAACAAAAAATGCTCGCCGGCGAATTGTATTTAGCTGCTGATGAGCAATTAATTTTAGAGCGCCAACGAGCTCGCCGCCTCGCCAGAACTTACAATTATACCCGCGAAGATGAACCGGACAAACGGTTAGAACTTCTCGCAGAATTGTTCGGTGCAGTTGGCCCCAAAGTTGAAATCGAGCCACCTTTCTACTGCGACTACGGCAGCAATATTTATGCTGGAAACGGGTTGTACATGAATTTTGGTTGCGTGATTCTCGACTGCAATCGAGTTAACATTGGCGAAAATTTACTGTGCGGGCCCAACGTACAAATTTACACCGCTCTTCACCCCACAGACCCGGAAATAAGGCTTTCTGGCCAAGAACTCGCCGCTGAAATTAATATTGGCAATAATGTTTGGATTGGCGGCGGCAGTATTATTTGTCCAGGAGTCACTATTGGCGACAATACCACGATCGGCGCAGGCAGTGTTGTTGTCAAAGATATTCCCGCAAACGTCGTGGCGGCGGGGAATCCTTGCCGAATCATCCGGCATCTACCTTGATGTGGTACGATCGACAGAATCGTGCGATCGGCTCCTTGGAGCTTAACCAAAAAATTTTAGGTTTAGAACAGGCGGTTTGAGATTTTTCACGTAAAATCCCCGAAAAAAACCGTGGAATAAATCTAAAATCTAAAATCTAAAATCGCTTAATTTCTCGTTCCCGGTTTCCACACTACCAAGCTTTTTTTATGACGACTGCAACAGTTTATCCCAACGCTCCCGATCTCTGCACCGACGACTACATAGCAGTCGGTGTAGCTACCTGCTTCATCAAAGAAGAAGGCGAAGTTTTTGAAGTGCAAGTAATCGAAGCTATTCCCTCAGCAGCTTTAGAAGCAATTGTGAAGGGAATTCCCACATCCTATTTAATGATTTGCGGGACGACTTTGGGAGCAGTGCTCGACGGCGAAACACCCAAAATGTTGCCAGAATTCCCGACATCTGCTCAGTTTAGCGAAGAATTTGGCTTTCGGGCTATCGCCGCTGCCCGCACTTACAAAATCCGCCCGCAAGCTCAACTTCACATTCCCTTGGGAACAGTTCGCAACGACTTTACTTATTCCTTAGAACGCAAAAGAGTGCTCAACTCCGAGCGCGTCATTCGCACTGAAGACAACGTGAAACAGCACGAACACACTCACAAGGTTCTTTAAACAAATCCCGCAACTGGGGCAATTTAGCAGTGCCTCAGCCAGCGGATGCACCGAAAATAGTTTTGATTGTTGAGATGTAAATTAAAGATTTAACAAGTTTTTCGTTCATTATTAATGAAGGAAAAACTTTTAATATTTCGTTATTAAGCAATACTGCAGACAGTTTTTGATAGAAACCCTTATTCTACGGTTTTCTAGGCAATTCGGCAATCGAACTATCAACGGAAAATCTAGGGTTTCAGACTAGGAACTAAAAACAGTCTGGACTATTGATTAAGACAAACACCAAAAATCTCAACCTAAAAAGTCTACTGCTCACATCACCTAAATAACATAAATTATTAACGAATGTAAAAAAATTAAGTAGGTGATTAATTTTTTTAATTTGTCAAAAATGTGGTATAATATTATTCCTGTTTAACAAAGTTATATCAAATCGGGTAGCATCGGAATTCATATTACCCACCGCCAGGACACGGCAGTGCCGTGTCCCTACAATTAATCTGGGTAGGGAAACGGCACTGCCGTGTCCTTTATATCATTCCGGTGCAATCGGAAACGATAGGAGCTGCTCGGTGGGAAAAAATTAAAAAATCCCCGCAATTATTGAATGCTCGTAGTTTAAGACTACTGGCAGGCGGGCGAGTAGATCGTAGGTGAGCTAAGGATTTCTATCTCACAAATTGGTCAAACCATGCGAAGCTTTGCGAAAGTAAAGTGGTGGAAATTAACTCGACTATTACCAGCGAGATTAAAGGGCGAATACCATCTTGGGTACCAAACTGCGCTCTTAATTTTGGGGGGAACAATTCTGGCAGCTAGCATCACGGGTTGTATTAGCTATCAAAGCGTTCGCCGCTTGATTATCACCAAAAGCGAGCGAAATGCTTTCTTAGAAGTTAGGGAGCGGGCAAACAAGATCGATCGCTGGCTCGGCACTAGAAAGGCTGAGATCGAAATCCTCGCCAACACTCCTCCCGTTCGTTCGATGAATTGGTCCGTGGCAGAGCCTTATTTAAAATCGGAAGTAAATCGACTGCAAGAATTTCAGCACTTGGCATTAATTGAGCCCAACGGTTCTTATTTCACCACAAAAGTCGGCAGAGCGTTGATTACTGTGAGCGACCGCCAACACTTCAAAAAGGCAATGGGTGGGGAAGTATATGTTTCCGATCCTACCATTTCTCGCACGCTCAAAGGACAAAGTATTGTTCCCATTTCGGCTCCGGTGTGGTCAAATTCGGCAAATTCTATTGATAAAACAGCACAAAAGCCGATCGGAGTAATGAACGGCGTCATTAGCATCGACCGAATTGCCGAAGTAGTAGGAAAGCTGGAATATGGCGCAGGAACTTACGCTTTTGTTCTGAATTCTCAAGGAGTGCCGATTGTGCATCCCGACGCTGGATTAATCGGAAATATCGACAATTCGGCTCCCAGTCTTTTAGAGTCGGCAGAGGCTAATTTGGCAAATGTAGCCCGGGAGATGGTTTATCAAAAAACGGGGATTGTGCTGACTCAAATCAACGGCGCCAGAGTTTATGTTGCCTATCTTCCATTAGAACAAGCTGAATGGTCGCTAGCCCTCGTAATTCCCCGCGAAAATCTCGAAAAAGAACTCCTTCCTTTCAAGATACTAGCAGTAGCCGCCGGCCTACTTGCAGCCGCAGCTATTTTCGCAGCAATTGTGGCCCTCAAGCTGTTTGCCCTAAATTGCATTCGCAGACGCACAGAAGCCCTTCTCCACCGATTGACCGGGCGCATTCGGGCTTGCTTGCACCTCGATCGCATCCTCCAAACTACAGTAGACGAACTCGGTACTTTACTGAAGCTCGATCGAGCAATTTTCGCATGGTACGATCCCCGACAAGATACTTTAGAATTTGGCTGGGAATATTGTCGGGAACGTTTGCCGGGGCGCTTGGGAATTTTTGGTGTTCTAGGAGGGCCCTCTGGAGATTTAGCTGCACGGCTTCACCGCTGCGAAACGATACTGCTACATAAAACGGCCGCCCCTGATGCCACAGCATCTGAGGAACACGCCTATATCGAACTCACAAATAGTCACTACGCAGCAGTACCCGTACTAACTCAGAATCATCGGCTGGGATATCTCTTCGCCTGTGCAAATCGGCGGTTTGCGACTCCCGACGAGGTGGAAGTTTTGGAAGCAATTGCCGACTCGCTGGCGATCGCAATTTCCCAATCCCAACTCCACGGGCAAATTCAAGAAGAACTCAAACTTTTGGAAGAAGTATTAGCCAAACTCAGAATCACCGAAGAGCATTTAGTACAAAGCGAAAAAATTACAAGGGTGGGTCAACTAGCCGCCGAAGTTGCCCAAGAAATTAATAACCCGATTAACTTTATTTACGGTCGCCTGATTCACCTCAACGATTATATCAAAGATTTGCTTAGTATAATTCGCCTCTATCGAGAACAATATACCGAACCTGTGCCACGAATTGCAAAAAAAATAGAGACGTGTGACCTAGATTTTATCAGCCAAGAGTTGCCGCAAATCCTCAATTTTTTGAAAATAGGAGCCGATGGCATTCGCCAGATAGTCCTAGCTTTGAAAAAATTTTCACTTACTGACGAAGCCAACAAAGAACACGCCAACGTCAATGAGAGCATCGACAATATTTTGCTGTTGCTGGCTCACAGACTTGAGCAAAAAATATTAGTAGTCAAGGAGTACCACAACCTGCCGCCAATTTTGTGTTATCCCGCTCAACTGAGCCAGGTATTCGCAAGTCTCATGATCAATGCTATAGATGCAGTTAAAACGATTGAAAACTCGGCTCAAATTATTACAATCAAAACCGATATTGTCGAGGAACATACAGGCAGATTTATTGTTGTATTGATCGCCCACAACGGCTCCCCAATTCCACAGGAAATTCAACACAGAATATTTGACCAGTTTGGTCCTACTAAATCATTGAAAAATTTTACAGGATTGGAGCTGTCGGTTTGCTATAAAATTATTGTAGAATTGCACGGCGGCAGGCTGACAGTTGAATCTCCAGTGCAATCTCAAAATAAATCTCAAACTGGTGGCGGTGCTGAGTTTATGGTAAAATTGCCGATCTTTTGAGCTCGGATTTTGCCGCCAGGGAAACCCGTCGCAAATCTTGCCAGCAAGCTCCGCGGAAAGCTTAATTTGGCTTTGCAGTGAAGACTTTAGTTCTCATAAAACGGAGGGCTGAATTCCTCACTAAAAACCTAACGATCATTTATTTGCCCATCAAAACTGCTATAATAGAATTAGGGAAATAATAAAGGTGCAACCACAGCAAACAACCAGCCTCCCATGACCAAGACTTCCGCAACAATTAATAAAATATTTCTGTTCATTTTCAAATTAAGCATTTTCACATTAAGAGCGATCGACCAAAGAGCGAATTTTCTTCCACCAAGCAGCCGGCGAATCTTCTAGGCGATAGGCGGCATCAAACATCGACACAATTAGCGCCAAACCCCCCACTTTCGCACTCATCAACAAGTGCATTGCGAGACAAAACACCAATACGACCCAACCAGAAGCGTGTAAATAATACCAAACCTGCGTCAATTCCCCAGCCGGCAGCCATTCTTCCTTAACCATACTGCCAGAAGCGATCGCCCAAGTCAGTGCCAGCAACATCAACGTATTCACAATCCGGTGCAAACTGTACCACCAAATCGGTTTTCCCAACTGCGTTAGTTTGCCAAAAGAATCCGGCTGCACCAAGCGTTTTTGACCTGCGTGGAAACTGTACACTGTAAAAGCCGGCATTATTCCTAACAGCAACATCTTGCCAAAAGTGCCGTGAATCCCGATAATATCTGTAATCTGAGGCACGGGGACTTTGCCAAGCCGCCCATCGTAGGTGTTGTAAACCAGAAATGCGGTCAAAATTGCTAAAAGGGCGATCGCAGCGTTAACCCCATGCAGTAATCTGAGCAGCAATGGCTGGTAGGGTCTAGATTGCGGCATAGTAAATTCTGTTACTTGATAAATAATCTTTTAGAGAATACAGCTAACCGCTGATTTTTTCAACCCGCGCCAATTGTGAAATAAATGTGAGTAAAAAATGAATAGATTATGATAATAACGCAAATATATCAAATTTTAGTGTAAACTAAAACAATCAAGAGGAACACTTTATTTATACTACCTAACACCTTACAAAAATGGATGCAGCCACTACCATATTACTCTCCTTGGGACTAGCAGCAGATGCTTTTGCAGTTGCTGTTTCTAGCGGTTTAGCAATAAAACACATGAAGCTGAATAAAGCTTTAAAAATCGCCTTATTTTTCGGAGTATTTCAAGCTTTAATGCCCGTCATAGGATGGTTAATAGGTCTGAGTTTTAGTTTTTTGATAACACCGATCGACCATTGGATAGCTTTTGGGCTTTTGAGTTTCATTGGCGGTAGAATGATTTACGAATCGCTGCAAAGCGAAGAATGTGAGAAAAAGTTTAATCCCTTAGATACGGGAACTTTGATAACGCTGTCGGTGGCAACGAGTATCGATGCCCTCGCAGTTGGCCTCGGATTTGCTGTCCTGAAAGATTCTATTGCTCTTGCGGTGACTGCGATCGGATTTATTACTTTCTTTTTAGCCTTTGCAGGGGTGTTTATCGGGCACAAGTGTGGCAACTTGTTTGCTAATAAAATTGAGATATTGGGCGGATCAATTTTGATTTTTATTGGCAGCAGAATCTTGTTTATGCACTTGACAGAAGTGCCATTAGTTATGGGTCAGTAGTCAGTTGACAGTTGTTAGTTGGCAGTTGGCAGTTGGCAGTTGTCATTGGTAATTGGGAATTTTCCCAAATCACAACTAACAACTGACAACTGACCAAAAAATGCTATAACACCAATGTTGTGTTAAAGGATAAAAATTTCGTGCTGAAACTTTACGGCGGAGCCCGCAGCAGGGCCTCAATTGTCCAGTGGTATCTAGAAGAAATAGCGGTTCCCTACGAATTCGTCATGCTGGATATGCAAGCAGGGGCACACTTGCAGCCAGAGTATCTCGAAATTAACCCGATCGGCAAAGTACCCGCGATCGCCGACGGAGATTTTAAACTTTGGGAATCCGGCGCAATTCTGCTGTATTTAGCTCAAAAACATGGTAAAATGCCAGACACTTTGGAGCAGCAAGCTCAAATCGTGCAGTGGGTCACGTTTGCTAACGCCACCCTGGGGCCGGGAATCTTTACAGAAGCAACTCGCGATCGCGAAACTCCCAAGTTGTTAAAACCGTTAAATGAAATCTTTGAGAAACAGCCGTTTTTAATGGGTGATGAATTCGGCGTCGCTGACGCAGCAGTCGGGTCAATTTTAGCCTACATTCCGATGATGCTAAAACTAGACCTTAGTGCTTATCCTGCCGTTGTAGATTACATCAAGCGGATCTCAGAAAGACCGGCATTCAAAAGTGCGATCGGCGGTAGCTGAAGCCAGAAAGAAGAACGAAACAAAACTTAATAGCTAAAAGCAGGGGCAATTTGTGAATTGCCCCTGCTTTTGATGAAATCAAACTTATCTAAATCCGACAGCCGCCTGCCAAACAAAAGCCAGCAGCAAGAAAAATACGGGAATGACCGGCAAAACATTAACCAAAGGCTCAAAAATCGAATAAGCTTCGGGCAGTTTTGCTAAGAGTAATGCAGCTTCCATGAATCAACCTACCTATCCAACAGAATTTTCATAATTGTCGCATATCTTTACCCACGGCAATCATGATTGATCGACTCTCGGTGCAAGCCAGTAGGCAAACTCTTCAGTAAATCGATCGGCCAAAATCGCCTCCCGCATCCTCCCCGTAAAGCGAATCAACTCTGTCACATTGTGAAGCGCCAGCAAAGTATACCCCAGCACTTCGTTAGCCCGCGCCAAATGGGCCAAATAAGCCCGACTGAATTTTTGGCAGGTATAACAAGGGCAAGACTCATCCAGCGGAGCAAAATCCTCCCGGAACCGAGCATTTTTCAAACTCCAGCGTTCCCCACCCACAAAAGCCGTCCCGTGGCGGGCCAGCCGAGTTGGAATCACACAGTCAAACATATCTACGCCACTCGCCACCGCCAGCGCCATTTCCCGATAAGTCCCAATCCCCATCAAATAACGCGGTTTATTTGCCGGCAACAGAGGCGCAGTCACCTTCACAATCTCTGCGATCAAATCCCCCGATTCCCCCACACTAACGCCGCCGATGGCGTAGCCTGGTAAATCCAAATCTACCAACTGGTTCGCCGCGCGCGATCGCAAATCGGGGAAAACGCCCCCCTGGACGATGCCGAACAAAGCTTGATCCGGGCGCGAGTGAGCTTGAATGCAGCGTTGCAGCCAGCGGTAAGTGCGATTTGTGGCAGCCTCCACCTCCTCTCGCGTAGCGGGGTAAGGGGGACACTCGTCAAAAGCCATAATCACATCAGCGCCCAACTCATTCTGAATTTCGATCGATCGTTCCGGCGTCAAATTAATCATGCGGCCATCGCGGGGAGAGCGAAAAGTCACCCCATTCTCAGAAATAGTCCGCATTTGGCTCAAGCTAAACACCTGAAAGCCGCCCGAATCCGTCAGCATCGGGCCTGGCCAAGCCATAAATTTGTGCAATCCGCCAGCGCCTGCGACAATCGCTTCCCCCGGCTGCAAGTGCAAGTGATAAGTATTGGCCAAAACCATTTGAGAACCCGCCGCCTCAAGATGTGCCGGGGTCAAAGTTTTGACATTAGCTAGCGTCCCCACTGGCATAAATTTAGGCGTTTCCACAACACCGTGGGGAGTGGCAAAAACCCCTGCACGCGCTTGGGTATGGCTGCAATTAGCCTGACATTTAAAAGAAAATTTCGCCCTGTCCTCAGTCATTAGTCCCCGATGCTCGTTAACCGCTACTCGGCCGTCCGTGTTATCTAATCTATTGTTGTTGACATCGCGACAAAAAACTCATGACCCCGCCCAAAAACGGATACAAGTTTCCGACAATCGTCGTGGAGGGCAAAAAATTTTAGACCTTAGTTCTAACTCCCAGATTCAAAGCTGCGAGTAAATCTAAAATCTAAAATCTAAAATCTAAAATCGACTGACTGACGATTAAAACGGGGAATCATCATCATCTAATTGCAGATCCCAGTTGCCTGAGAGTACCTGATCGACAACCGCATCCAAAGCCGCAGCATTTAAATTCCGGGCGAATTGCTCTTGCAAAGGATTGGAGAGGGGAATTAACCGCAACTGCCGTCCATCTTGAATCAGGTCAAAATAAGCACCATCTTCAGGGGACTGTTTAAGTTCCAGGTAATCAAAACTATAGACGTTCAAATAAAGCGCATGATTGGCAATCAGGGTAGAACGGTGGGGGTTGGCGAAGACTTCGAGCACATAACCTTCCCCTTCGCTATAAATCTCGCCATCTTGTATGTGAAGGTAGCGGACACGTCCTAAATCAAACAGCAATCTTTTGATATCGCGTTTGTTGACGACAATCCCTGTATCGATGATGCAAGGAGCAACTACCCTGTTATTCAATTGATCGTGACTCATGTAGTAAAAGCCTCTGTTGTAGTATTTTCCCGTCTTGAACATCAGGGAGTTAGCTAGAATTCTTGGGAAGGGAAACGCGGATCTTGAGTTTAGTCATTTTAGATAGGGAGCTTTGGGATCGCTGCCGACAGAGGTTTTCCGGGGAAAAGAGCGGGCGACAGGAGGAATGCTCGATCCAAAAAACTAGGGTGTTACAGTCCAATTCTGGCACACGCTAATCGATTGACAACTGCATACCAGATGAAAAATTTTCTATCTTATGGTGCATGATAAATGGGTTCGCTCTACGATCGGCTTTTTCCGGAATCAAGGCGCTGCCATCGCAGCCGCAGTCGCTTTTTATACTTGTTTGCCGGTACCAGTGTCTTGGACTTTGGAGTTTCGGGGCATTGCCCGCTTGGCCCCGGCGATCGGGCTTTTGATTGGGGGGATGGTGGGACTGGCGGATGTTGGGTTGCAGTTGTTGGGAATGCCTGCTCTGACTCGATCGGCCTTGGTGGTAGTCTTGGGCATCGCCGTGACTGGCGGGCTGCACCTAGACGGGGCAATGGACGCGGCGGACGGGCTGGCTGTACCAGACCCGGTACGCAGGCTGGAAGTCATGCGGGACAGCGTTACAGGAGCCTTTGGGGCGATGGCTGCGATCGCGATCGTGCTGCTGAAAACTGCCGCTCTCTCGGACTTGAATAACTATCGGTGGCTGGCTTTGATGGGTGTGGCGGGTTGGGGGAGGTGGGCACAACTGGTGGCGATCGCCCGCTATCCCTATCTCCGGGCCGAGGGTAAGGGAGCTTTTCACAAAGAATCGATTTATTCTCCTTTTGATTTTATCCCCGGAGTGCTTTTGCTGCTGAGTTTGAGCGTGGTGCAAGTTGTCTTGGAGGGCGATCGGTGGCTGTTGGCGGTGGGGATGGCTTTGGGGGGAAGTGCGATCGGAATTTTTGCCGGAGCCTGGTTTAACCACCGTTTGGGCGGCCACACGGGCGATACTTACGGTGCCGTAGTCGAGTGGACGGAGGCTTTGTTGCTGTGTCTTTTGGCGGCTCTGGAAGGGTAAATTATGTCATGTTGCCATTGTTTTAGTGAAGACTTTAGTCCTCAACTTACCAAATAATGACGGTTCTAGCAGGTGGAAATCCGCACTCAATAGCAATGGTTTTCATCCTGTCTGCCTTCAAATGCCACCCTAAATTAGATACAGCAAACCTCAAACTTTAAAGAAAGCTATGGGATACTTTATTGCTGCGCTCGTCCTCGGAATGTTAATTTTAGCTGGGTTCGAGATTGTCTAAACAATCCGCCCCTAGGAGAGCGCACATTATACAAAAACAAACCAATCCCACATAATATAACCACACAAAATGAATGGAAAATGCCACGGCAAATTTTCCATTCATTCTCACTTTTTACGCTTTCGGCTCAACCCAAACCGTCATCCCCTCAACCCTCAAACCTTTGCCACGAGTGCCGCAATATTGACCGTTAGCAGTAACAGGAGTATCGCCTACATTCTGGATGTGAGCCGTATAAAATACGTCGTATTTATCAGCTTGCGGCCCTGTCAGGCGGGCGGCAAATCCCTCAATGCGCTTGGCTTTGCCCCGGAAACCTGCCAACTCGCTTTCCGAGATCCAAGCAGTATCGCCAACTCCTTCAACGTGAGCCATGTACTGCAAATTTAAACCGGGAACGGGAGGCTCTATTTTAATTTGAAATCCTTCCACGCGACGGCCTTGAGCTTTAGTACCCGCATATTCTCGATCGCTAAAAGTTCGATCGCCAATTCCTTGAATATGCGCCAACACTTTTAAACCCACCGGTGCCACAACTTGGGAACTAGCAGACGGCGCGATCCAAACTTTGATGCCCTCGATTCTCAAAGCTTTGCCGCGAGTGCCACAATATTCGCCGTTGGAAGACACGTCGGTGTCGCCGATATTCTGAATGTGAGCGCTATAAAATAGGTCGTACTTATCAGCTTGCGGCCCGATCAATCGCACTGCAAATCCTTCAATTCGTTTCGCTTGACCCCGAAAACCGGCCAATTCTCCCTGGCTGAGCCAAGGAGTATCGCCAACCCCTTCGACGTGAGCCATGTACTCGACATTTAAACCGGGAATTGGGGGATCGATATTAATCGCAAATCCTTCGACACGACGCCCTTGAGCTTTAGTACCCGCGTATTCTTGACCACCGAAAGTTCGATCGCCAATTCCCTGAATGTGGACCAAAACTTTGATTCCCAAACCGCCCTCTACAGGAGCTTCTTGAATGTCCCGAGGTGCCCCAAAAACAATGTTCCCGGAACCGGTTGTCTGAAGAGACTTAGGTACTTCTACGCTGGGAACAATAATTACCTCGTGCATGGGGACAGAAGGTGCGGGGGATTCCAAAATCTGGATTTGTGGCGCCACTGTAACTTGTTTCGGTGCTACATTTCCTGAGGGGATGACAATCACTTCTGGCAAAGGTTCGGCGCTGATTTTTTGTTCTGCCGCTGGTTTAAATGCGGGTTCGACTTTTGCAGGTGCTGCTTTTACCATCTCAGCAATGGTTAATTTGCCTCTGGAAATGGCTACGGCTATTTGTTTTCCAAAAGCGGCGCTGACTGTTTCTTCGAGGATGACCCACTGTTCGTCGTCTAATTTGTCTTGCTGTTCCACTAGGGCCAGCACTGCTGAAACTGGGTGTTTGCCACTGACTAAGGATTCTGCGTCGGAATGCAGTTGAGTTGGGGTAGATTCCGAAATCGCGCGCTGCAGTTCGCGGGCTTTGGCATGAACTGATTGTAAGGGCGCGAAGTCGCTTTGTTCGCGGTGGGCGATCGCCAATACTCGATCGAGCACTTTCAATGCTGCATCGCGAATTTCTGCTTTACCTTCAGAAGCTGCTGCAGTCTCGACTAAGTTTTGAATGTCTTTGAGGGAAGCAATTTCCCCCGGCGCGATCGCGGATTTGTTGAGTTCGAGAGCTTGTTTTTGGACTGCGGCAAAGTTGCGGCTGTAGGCTGCTACTTCTTGCAGCAAGCTGTCAGAGGGAGGAAAGCCCGAGTCTTGCAGTTGTTTTGCTGCTTGGGATAAGCGATCGGCCAAATTAGCATAAGTTTCCGATAGTCGGGCTATTTGTTGTAGCAAATCTTTATGAGCTAGTTCCATATGTCTTGCCGTAAATATTTAACTTGCTGATTATAGACGTTGAGCGTCTTCTGAAGGTAGAAGGCAGTAGTCATCAGTGATTAGTCCCAGGGAAAAAGAAAAATGCTTCCCCTCTCCGGCTCCTCCACTCGGACACTCTCCGACTCCCCCATGCAGACACCCGGACACTCTCCGACTACCCAGTCTCCGACTCCGCCTCTGGCATCCCCCGCGTGATCGCCGTCACAACCGTGCAAATACTTAGTCACACTCTCCGACTCCGGTTGTCACGAGTGCCCCGTAACAATGTCACACCTATCGAGCAATAGCCGTCACTGCTGATTCTGTGAAAACAGTTGATACTGAGACTTGAACCAATAAAACCCCGAAGTGTTATGGTACTAATTCGCGATCTCGCCCAGCAAGCTCTGGCTCTAGGCTATCTAACCATTGAAGCCGAAAATCAACTGCGGCGGATGTTAACTACCACCACGTATGACTTAGAAGACTTAAATGCTTTTATGGCTTTGCAACTAGCAGCTATGTCCGGAGGAGTGAAACAAGAGTCTCGCGAGCTGAAAAAATTTGAAATCTTTGGCGAGACGGCTTCCGAAACTTCCTGTTAGTAACTTGTTTGCTTTTGATTAGTTAAAATTTAGTAAGGGAAATTTCTACCGTGCAGATTCGTGAAGTTGTAAAACAAGCTATTGCCGCTGGATATCTAAGTTTGGAAGCGGAAAAGGAAATGCAGAAGATTTTTTCCTCAGCCAAGTGTGATTTGGAAGATTTGAATGCTTTTATGAGCTTGCAGTTAGCTGCCATGGCGGGTCGCGTAAGGCAAGAGTCTTTGGAATTGATGAAAATGCCAAGTTTTCCCGAAACGAATTAACGAGCTTTATTCATTCATGTGCTTTCCGGCAAAATAAATATTAATTAATCAATTTACTAAAAAATTTTATTTAAGAGTTATTTTTTCTAACGTATAACTAATTAATTTTACCACTATTCCTATCTTGCTTAACTCGGTAGTAAGCCAATCAATTCTAATTTAAATGATTTTTAAAATAAATGTTTAAGCTTGTAGGCAGGACTTAGCTCCTCAAAGGCAAGGCGGGGATGACCAGACCTATCACCCTGTTTGCTGACTAACTGTCGATCGTTAGCATTCAAAGGTTATTTCTTGTTATAGCAATTTCATTTGAGATGTAAATATGGATTTCTATGGTAAAATACATAGGAAACTTTCATAATAAATGAAAGGGAAGAAAGCAAATGGAAGCCAATCAAAATGAAAAAGAAAGACAAATAGAAGGTTTAATCAAATTTATAAATAGTAATGGAGACTCGCGAGAAATGAAGAGAGCCTTAGCAGTAAAACTAGCTCTCCAAGGTTATGTGTACAGAGCGATATAAAATATACTAAATGTATCTCAAGGTTTTGTAAGTAAAGGGAAAAAATTTATAACACAAGGAATACCAGGTCTAAGATTAGGCTATAGAGGAGCGAAAACCAAGCTAACAAAAGAAGAAGAATCAACCATAAAATGGTTATCATGCCGCCAATAATATTGGGATATATCAGAAATAGAAATATATTTAATAGAGGAGTACGATGTTATATTTAAATCGAAATAAAGTTACTATAATATTTACAGAAAAGAGAAGATAACCAGACAAAAAGCTGAAAAAGTAAATCCGATAAAAAATGAAAAAGCAGTCAAAAAAAGAATTGAAAGACTTAACCAATTTCTCGAAGATAATAGATAGAAAATAGAGTCGGGACAGCTTGTAGTCTATGCAATAAACGAATGCCATTTAATGGAGGAGACATTGTAGGTGAAGGATGGGGAAAGTCAAAAGAACGCGTGGAAATACCAATTAATAATTATAAAGATAGGCAAACTTATTATGGTGCATTAAATTTGTTAGAGCCAGATTTAATTGTCGCCAAGTATTCAACGGGGAATGGAGAAAATACTGTCAAATTTGTCGAAAATTTACAAAAGAAATGTCGGAAAAAGATTGTTAATATTTTGGGATGAAGTCAGGCATCATACCGGAGAGAATAGGCGGAAATTTTTAGCAAAACAAAATGAAGGACTAGCCCCTTTGGAATGGAAAATTACTTGTGAACTTTTTGCCCCTTATGCACCCGAAGAAAATCCAATTGAAGCAATATGGTTTCAATTAAAAAGTTTGATCGGGATGTTTTATCGTTTAGTCAAAAAAATTAATATTATTAATCTTTTATTTCAATTGTTTGCTAAATATAATCTTTTCAATTTTCCTAACTTGAAAAAATTTGATGCCTTTTCACAATTCATATAGGATTGCTATATATCAATTCCGGTTGCACTCCTTATTATGATAGGTTTGAGCTACTTTTTCAATACATTGACAGGTCTGGCGGGGAGGATAGCCAACAATTTATGATAAGTGATTAACTCGACTTGGTATGAAAAAGCTAATATTATTTACCCTCAATTAACCGCAATCAAATTGGTTAGTAGTGAGACCGTGAATCTTCATCAAACGAGTTGGTAATTTCGGCGTCACTAGCAACATTGTAACGGTTATTTTACCAAATTTAATATATATTCAATGAGACTATTTCCTACGACTCCGACGCTCTAGCTCTTTTATTACTCTCAGAACAAACAGCGACATTAAAGCGCCAATCAATGACAGTTGCCACAACCCGCATCCTGCCGCAGTTCCTAAAGCTGCTGATACCCAAATAGCGGCGGCTGAGGTGAGTCCGTGAACTTCAACTTTACCTATTTGCTCTTGATTTTGCCGCAGGATTTCTCCGCCTCCCAAAAATCCAATCCCGGCAGCAATGCCTTGAATTACGCGCGCTACAGCATCTCCTCCATTTTCATTTTTACCCATTGCCAGCGGCATTAAAACAAACAGTGCAGAACCCATACTTACTAGCATATGAGTTCTCAATCCCGCTGGTTTGTTTCTGAGTTGGCGCTCCCATCCAATAATTCCGCCAACAAACATGGCTAGGCACAACCTTAACAGTATGCCTAGCCAATTATCGGGAGACCACAAGTTAGCGATCGACAATGTTTTACTGCAAATAATTAATCCGAAGATTCCAATATTAGCGGAGTACGATGTCCGATCGCAATCTCACTGCCAAATCTTGTTCCGGGCGAATCACGAGTACGTCAACGCTGCGCCGCCCCAACAATACTCCAGCTAAAGCGCCGATCCCAGCGCCTCCCAATACTTCTTCAGTGGCGATGGCTTTGTCGCCGGTAATGCCTGCAAGTGCTGCTGCTGCTGCTGCACCCAAGGCTGCACCTTGCGCTACTGAACCTGTGCCAGCACCTTTTTGGACTCTTTCGGTTCTAGTAATAATTCCTGAATTTCCATCAATCCGATAGCGTTGGCGGCGGCTGATAATTAACTCCCTCGCAACAAATTGAGTACCACTCTGATTGCCTCTTCTGACAGGTTGCAGTGCCCCGACTATCTGGCTGCCTCTGGGGATTAATACTCTGCCTTGAGGTGTGCGGATGTCTTGCGCTACTGTTAAAGTTAAAGGTGCAGTTTCTTCGCGGGTGACAACTATTTTGTCTTTTTCATAGCTAACTGGAATTACACTGCCCGACGGAATTCGGATGCTATCAAATTGGGAAATTCGTTGTTGGGCTTCTGCGGGAGTAGCTACCACCAGCGGCGCGCTGGTTCCCACTGTAATCCCCAGTGCGAGGATTGCTGCTGTTGCTGAACGCCATTTTTGAGAAGTAATCATATAAATTGTCTCCTTGCTTCGGTTTTTGTTTACTTAGGAACGCACTACTGCTAAATTTGTTTCTTGTTTCCCATTCATCTGATGTTTTGATTATGGCAGGCTGGAATTCTAGAAGTTGGGAAGATAAGGTAGATAATCCAGAATTTTAAAATTTGGAAAAATAGATAAAATCGGCACGAGTGGGAAGATAAGGAGGATAAAGGAGAGATTTCGGTTCATCGTCCCCCTTAGCCTCTAATTAGTTAAGGTGAAATCACAGCCGGAAGCCTGGGGACAGGAGATTAATTGTTGAGAGCGTTTAAGGCTAGCAATCCAGCACCGAAAGCTGGTTCATATCGGGGCGAAATTACCTTAGCTTTTGGAGCGATCGCACTTATGGCAGCTTCAAACCGACCTCGGCAATTTGCCTCTCCACCCCACACACCTCCTACGATCACAATTTCAAATTCTTCTGTTTGGTTAAATAGCGCTGAAATGGCTATTTTTGTTGAATAGGTTAATTCTGCCACAGCATTATTGATAATGCAGTCAGCGACGCGATCGCCCTCTGCTGCTGCTCCCTCGACAATCGGCGCTAAAGCTGCAATTTCTTTGACTCCCCAACCGCGCCCGTAAACGACTTCTACCAATTCTTCTAGGTTATTGAGGCCTAAATGGTTTTGAAATTTTTCTGCAAGCACGGTAAAATCTTCGCGTCCGTCATAGAACTTCAAAGCAGCTTGCAAACCCTGAAGGGCAATGTTATATCCGCTGCCTTCATCGCCTAAAATATATCCCCAACCGCCGACTCGTTTAGTTTTTCCGTGACGGTTTTGCCCAAAAACAATCGAACCGGTTCCTGAAATAACCGCGATACCCACTGGATGGCCTGTACCGCCAGCAAGTGCGATCGCGCAGTCACTGGAAATTACTATATTCCTAGGCAGGAACGATCGGGTTACTGGTAAAGTATTCGTCAACTGCAAGTTCTGCACTACAAATTGCACTATTTCACGATCTTTTGGACGCCCGACGCCTGCTAGTCCCAGACCAATTGCTTCTATGTTGAGATTGCCTACAGCCTCGACCTGAGCGGACAGAACTGCTCGTTCGATCGCTAATTGGATGGATTGTTTTGCCGTCTCAATTCCCAGGGTTTGATAATTTGACGGCCCTGCTTCACCCCGTCCTAAAACAAGGTGGTTGTCGTCCATTAAAAGGCAGATAGTTTTAGTGCCTCCGCCGTCGATGCCGAATACGTAGCTCATGAATAATTTAGAGAATAATAGAGCAACCCAGATTAGCAGATATATCTCTATTCTACGCTTTGTACAATCCGATTAAATCGAGAGAGCAATGCTAATAATAATTAAACCTAATAAAGCTAGCCAAACCAGATGGCGCTGACACCAATTTTTGATCAATTGCAGCCCGTCACCGCTGCTGTAACGGTTCGTCTGTGGCACAAGTGGCTCAGCTCGATCGTGATAAAGCGTGCATTCTTTGGCAAAGGGACGCTGCGGGTAGTTG